>PMIW01000238.1:0-43781 GCA_003158365.1 Ignavibacteriota bacterium
GATCCTCATGAAATTGCTAATGTTTTGGGTATAAATGGAGTCCGGTTCATGATCGAAAACGGGAAAAAGGTTCCCTTCAAATTCTATTTCGGTGCCTCCCCCTGCGTTCCGGCGACTGTCTTTGAAACTTCAGGCGCTCAGCTCGGACTGGATGAACTGGATATACTCCTCCGGTCGGAGGAGATCCTGTACATGTCGGAGATGATGAATTTTCCCGGTGTGCTTTTTAAAGACCCCGATGTAATGAGGAAAATTGAAATTGCAAAAGAGTACGCACGGCCAATAGACGGGCATGCACCCGGTTTGACAGGTGAAGATGCAAAAAAATATATCGAAGTAGGAATTTCAACCGACCACGAATGCTACATGATAGAAGAAGCTCACGAAAAAATTAAATACGGAATGAAAATTTTAATCCGCGAAGGCTCTGCGGCAAAGAATTATGAAACACTGCGTTCTTTAATTTCCGATTTTAACGATAAAGTAATGTTTTGCAGTGATGATAAGCATCCTGACGAACTTGCAGAATACCATATCAATGATGTTGTTAAACGCTCATTAAAATTCGGTTACGACTTATTCGATGTTTTGCAATGTTCCTGCGTTAATGCTGTTAAGCATTATAATCTTGATGTGGGACTTTTACAAAAAAATGATTTTGCCGATTTTATTGTAACGGATAACCTGAAAAATATAAGCATACTTCAAACTTACATAAACGGTGAACTTGTCGCGGAAAACGGGAAAAGCCTGATAAAATCTGTAAAAGAAGAAGTCATCAACAATTTTAATTGCGATATAAAATCAATTAAAGATTTTGAGGTAATCTACAACGGGAAAAAAATCAGAGTAATAAAAGCATTTGAAGGACAATTAATTACAGAAGAAATTATTGCTCAGCCNNAAAGTTGAAAACGGTTTAATAGTTGCAGATGTTGCAAATGATATTTTAAAACTTGTTGTGATAAACAGGTACGAAAATGTGAAACCGGCTGTGTCTTTCATAAAGAATATTAACCTGAAAAAAGGCGCAATAGCTTCCTGCGTAGGGCACGATTCACATAATATTATTGCGGTTGGTACGAATGATAAAGATTTGTGCGATGCGGTGAATGCAATTATAGAACACAAAGGCGGCATAAGCGTTGCGGAAAACGATAATATAAATGTATTACCGCTGCCGGTGGCAGGAATAATGTCGAATGAAGATGCTTACTTTGTTGCCGAAAAATATTCCGAAATAAATAAAACAGTTAAAACTCTCGGAACAAATCTCGCAGCACCATTTATGACTTTATCTTTCATGGCACTGCTTGTAATCCCTTCGCTAAAATTAAGCGATAAGGGATTATTTGACGGCAATAAATTTAAATTTGTGGATTTATTCTTCTAATCAATGATTCCGCTGATTTAAAAGCACGAATCGTCCCGCCACAGCGGATCTTCGACAATCGTGAATCGTGAAAAGATAATAGGAAAGCTCATAATAATTTTCTGTAAACAAAATACTAAATTTTGAATACTGAATACTTATTAAGCTATTCTTCTAACTACTAACTTCTAAATTCTAACTTCAGCTTTTATTCTATCGAAAAACTTATATTTACAACCGATGTAATCGTTTTTTCCAGTGACGAATTATCGTTCATTCCGTAATCAGATACCTGTGATTCGTTTTTTGCATTAATCTGCATAACACCTGTTTTTGACATCCTTACTTCACCGACTTTATTACCGGTACTCTTGGCAATCTGCTCGGCACGGTTCTTAGCATCCTGAGTTGCAAGTCCTATCATTTCTATTTTCAAATCACCGATTTTTGTGTATAGGAATCGCGGCGGATTCGAATTCATTTCCACGCCCTGGTTTATCAGTTCCGTAACTTCCCTGGAAAGCAAATCTATTTTATCGACATCCGGAGATTCGACCGAAACTTCCTGTGAAAGCCTGTACCCGACAGCCTTTCCTCCGGTCGAGGATTTTTTTCCGCTGTAATTGTAATCGAGGGAACCAACCGGCTGCTTGCTTTCGTACAGAGTGGTAGTACTGATTGCCGAAAATTTTATTTTGTCATCGGCATATCCTTTTGAATTCAGATATTCTTTCACTTTCTTGTTGCTCTCTTTAAGCTTTGCAAAAGCATTGGTCAGAACGGCAGATTCATTTGAAAACGAACCTTCCCAAATCCCAAGGTCTGCTTTGATGTCCTTCGAGGCTGAGCCGGTTACGGTGATGGTTACGCTTCCTCTTGAAACTTTTCTCCAGGTATTTGAGATTATAAATGCACCGATGATAAATCCGAGCGCTAATATAACTGCTATAGCGTAATAACTGTTTTTAGACGAGTTCTCCATATTGGGGGGTTTAATTTTTTTAAACTTAATGTTTATACCGATTAAAATCAATAAAGTTTCCTTATCACCGATTCCGATGATTACTTTGATTCGCTGGAAAGAGCAGTTAGTAGCTCATATGAATTAAATAAATATATGAACAATCAATTCTGAATACTGAATTCTGACTACTGTTCTTTTGAATTTATTTTATGCCTAATTAATCTTAATTTGAAATATGGAAAAACTTACACTGTTTAATACTTTAACGCGCAAAAAAGAAGAATTTAATCCGATTGAGGATGGAATCGCAAAAGTTTATTGCTGCGGTCCGACCGTATATAATTTTGCGCACATCGGAAACCTGCGCTCGTATTTTTTTGAGGATATTTTAAAAAGAGTGTTGCTTTATAACGGGTATAAGGTCGAGCACGTTATGAATATAACCGACGTGGGACATCTCGTCTCCGATGATGATGAAGGCGAAGACAAGATGGAGAAAGGTTCTGCACGCGAGGGCAAGACAGTTTGGGAAATTGCAAACTTTTACACTGAAGCGTTTAAAAAAGATATAGCTCTCTTAAATATTATACCCCCGACAATTTACTGCAAGGCAACCGACAATATCTTTGAACAGATAGATTTGATTATATGCCTGGAAAAAAAAGGATTTACATACGTTACCGGTGACGGTGTTTATTACGATACGAGTAAATTTCCGGATTACGGTAAGCTTGCACGGTTGGATATAGAAGGGCTGGAAGAAGGAAAGCGGATAGAATTTTCAAGTGATAAGAAAAATAAAACCGATTTTGCGCTCTGGAAATTCTCACCCAAAAACGAAAAAAGGCAGATGGAGTGGGAATCACCGTGGGGCAAAGGTTTTCCCGGATGGCACATAGAATGCTCGGCGATGAGCAGGAAATACCTGGGCGATACATTCGATATACACTGCGGAGGGGTTGACCATATACCCATCCACCATACAAATGAAATTGCACAGACCGAAGGCTGCACGGGAAAAAAATCCGTTAATTACTGGCTTCACGGCGAGTTCCTTATAGAAGAGAAAGGAAAGATGTCAAAATCCTCCGGGGAATTCCTGCGCCTGCAAACTCTTATTGATAAAGGTTATTCGCCGCTTGATTACAGGTATTTCCTGCTGATGACCCATTACAGAAAAAAAATTAAATTTTCTTTTGAAAATCTGGATTCTGCAAGAAACGGCTATAATAATTTAAAAACACGACTGGCTGAACTAAAAAGCCTGACACTGAATACGGATACAATAAATATTTTAAACACCGAAACATATTTAAACAAGTTTATCGATTGTATTAATGACGATTTAAATGCGGGCGAAGGACTTGCACTCACGTGGGAATTATTAAAGGATAATGAACTTAATCCTACCGAAAAATTATTTCTGACAAATCTATTCGATAAAATTTTCGGACTGAACCTCNNGAATAAGGATTTTAAACTTGCCGATGAACTGCGCAAGGAGATAAAAGAAAAAGGTTATGAAGTTGTGGATGAAAAAGATGGAAAATTCAGTATAAAAATTATAAGATTATAAGAATATAAAGTTATAAGGTTATAAGGCAATTAGGTATAAAGTTAAAATTCTACTTCTCTTTACTAATTATTAATTACTAATTTTTATTTGCCGTTCTTTTGGAATTCTTCTTTTTTCGCATCAAAATCATCCCGGACACTCTGCGGAACAAAAGATACAATCACTTTATAAAGATTTCTCAAATCTCCCGCATATTTATCTGAAGGAAAGTATGGCGATTCCTTTACCCGCGGCGGACGGTCAAAATTTGGATTATCATCTGCAATAATTACACGTACCTTTTCTAAATGCCCGCCTACAGGTCGTACTCCATCAGGCAACTCATCAATGTCCTCGGTTAATATTTTACTTTCGTTAATCGCCTCTGTTAAATATGACAGACTGTCTTCCGATACTCTGAACTTATATGTCAAGGAAGGATTCGAAGGGTCTGAACCCAAAAAAGCCACCACAATTCCATCGCAACCGGTATTAATGGTAATAGTATAACTGTACTGATATACGGGAGGCAGGGGTCCTGATTCAAACATATAACTTACCGAACTCCATTTGTTTTCCACCTGGGAATTTGAACAGGAAACCATAACAAGCAACAAGCAGCATAATAATATATTTTTCATAATATTTTACTTAATATTATTTATAAAATAATTTTTTAAATTATTCCGGCTTTAATCCAGCAAAGGATTTTGATTAAATGTAATTCCGTTCTTTCCGTTTTTAACCGCAATCATTTGTGCTATAATGCTGACGGCTATTTCATCGGGAGTATGAGTTAACAAATCGAGCCCGATTGGAGAAAACACTTTTTTTACTTTATCCTTTGTAATACCCTTTTTAATTAAATCATCCAGAACAATCTTCACTTTCCTTTTACTGCCTATCATTCCGAGATACTTGAAATCATTAATTATCAATTGTTCGAGTACTATTGAATCGTGAATATGTCCGTGAGTCATAATAACGATGAAACTTTCTATAGGAAAATTTATTCGTTTTGTGATTTCGTTATAATCACAATAAATGGTATTCACCGCATTCGGATGTTTTATTTTGGTTGCCCATTCAGGGCGGTTATCAACAACGGTAACCAGAAAACCGGTTCTGCTTGCAAGATTGCTGAGTGCCATTCCGCAATGTCCGCCGCCTATTATGAAAAGCGGGAGACCCTGCAGTAATGGCTCGATAAGCACTTCCTGAATTCCGCCGCAGACCATGTTTGTCGATTCGGCTGTTTTCGAATCCGCCCCGAGATCATAACTCCATTTTTCGACTGCTCCGGGCCGGATTTTTAAAATTTTATCAATCACTTTTTTCTCTATCTCACCGCCGCCGACAGTTCCTGCAATGCTGCCGTCCGAATACACAATCATTTTCATTCCCGCGGATGCAGGAGTAGAGCCGGTAACATTTGTAACTGTTACAAGCCAGGAGGGAATGTTGTTATTAATTGCTTCGGTTATTTTATTATAAATATTATCCATTGTTGTAATCTTCTTTTGTGTTAATATTTTTTAAAATTCCGTTATCATTTACATCTGCATAAACCTGCCTGTTCCCTGATTTTTTTATCACATCATTTAACCCGTCGCCGAAGTTCTCTTTTGTAATTGTTTTTATCAGTTTATAAGGTACAATTACAGGATGACCTGACTTGCCTTCAAACCTTGGTTTAATAATCGAATCTGAATTTTCTTCCGCTTTGGATAAAAGTATTTTAATGGTCTCCGATTTAATAAATGGGTGATCAACAGGAATTATCATTATACCGGCACAATCATTAATCTGCATAGCACCAAAATATACCGAGGTTATCATTCCCTTTTCCGGCTCGGGATTAACGACAATTCTGCAATGTTTGATATTCTCTTTTGCCCATTTATATGTTTCTTCGCTTACAACACAAACAACATCTTTTATTCCCGCTCTTCTTACTTTATCTATTATAACATTTACAAAACTTTTATCGTTGACTTCGAGCATTAATTTGGGAGTGCCAATCCGGCTTCCTTTTCCCGCTGCTGTTATTAATGCAGAAATTTTCATCAAATATTATTGAACTCCTCAATAAGTTTATCGAAATACCCGACTTCGTTTTCGAATAAGTCACTCCAGTATTCGGGATTCCACTGCTCTGTTATTTCCGTGTAAGTCTTTCCCTGCTGCTCTACCCAGGTAAAGTATTTTAAATTGTGAATTGCTTTACGCTCGTAGTAAGTAAGCTCTTTAAAGAAATCAATATTCTGGTGAAGAACAGATGCAGAATGGTCTTTCGCTGCATCAATTTCCTTATAATTTCCTCTTTCAGCCTGAAGCTCATCGAGTCTTGACTTATACATCCCGACCGAATCGGTGAAGATTGTGAATATAACATCGTCTTCATTCATCTCGTAATACTTTGCCATCTTAATTGCAGATAGCATATTGGATATTCCCGAGATTCCGAGCAATGATAAACTCTCGAGTGTTTTTAAATTCACACCCTGCGAATTAAGATATTTGTATCCTTCATCTTCATTGAACAATCTCAATATTCTCATGCAGTCTTCATCATCTATTGCAGTTACGCAATCCGTATTCCTTACATTATGCACCCACGGAATATGCTTATCGCCGATGCCTTCTATCCTGTGTCCGCCGAAACCGTTCATGAATAAAGTCGGGCACTGCAATGCTTCGGATGCAACAACTTTGCAGTTCGCGTGATGTTTTTTCAGAAAATCTCCTGCTGCAATCGTTCCTGCAGAACCGGTTGCAGATACATATCCGGACATACGCAATTTATTTTCCGTATTTAACTCTTTATATACCTCTTCAATTGCGGGTCCCGTTACGTTATAATGAAAAATCGGATTACCGAATTCTTCGAACTGGTTAAATATTATATTGTTCGGGTCCTTTTTCAATTCCCAGCATTTATCATAAATTTCTTTCACGTTCGATTCGCACCCCGGAGTTGCAATCACTTCTGCACCGATTTCTTTCAGCCAGTCGAATCTTTCCTTCGACATTTCCCGGGGGAGAATTGCTATCGGCGTACATCCGAGCAGGACACAGTCGAAAGCACCGCCGCGGCAGTAATTCCCTGTCGACGGCCATACTGCCTTGTGCACATCAGGGTCGAACTCTCCGCTTACAAGTCTCGGCACGAGACATCCGAATGCCGCACCGACTTTATGCGCTCCTGTCGGAAAATATTTTCCAACAAGTCCAATTATCCTTGCTTTCACGCCTGATATTGATTTGGGAATCTCAAAATAATTTACATTCCCGAAAAGACCGGTTTTCATATCGTTCTTCCAGCTTATCCGAAAAAGATTCAGCGGATTTACATCCCATAACCCGACATCTTTTAACTTCAATTTTATATTATCTGGTATAAGTCCGGGATTGCTCATCTGTTCAAATGTCGGAATTGTAATTCCCCTTTTCCTGCATCTTGCTGACGTTTTTTTTCTTACTTTTCCGTTAATACTTTTTATTATTCTTGACATATTTTATTTGTTAATAATTTTTTCCAGTTTTTGGTACGGATTTTCCAACCTCGTTAAATAAATCATTGCCGCTATTACAAACGGCTTAAAGCTTGCCTGCTTGTAAGTGTGTATTCTGTATTTTTCAAATACATCTTTTGATACTTCCCCCGCCTTGCAGCTTACACCGGTTATATCAGCCGGCAGACAGTGCATATACAGGGCTTCTCCTCCCTTAGTAAGTTTCATTTTCTTTCCATCGCATTCCCAGTCTTTATGCTTTGCGTTGTTTGCAAGACATTCTTTTTCAAGTTCTTTCAATACGTCATTATCTGATTTTTTTAATAAATCCGTTCTCTTTTGCATTACATAAAACGGTGCCCACGATTTCGGATAAACAATATCCGCATCTTTAAATGCTTCTTCCATTGAATTTACAACTATGAAATTTTTATTGTATCCTTTTGCCTGCTCTATAACTTCGGGAATCAAACCATATCCTTCGGGATAAGCTAAAGTCACATCCATTCCGAATCTTGTCATCAAAGAAATTATTCCCTGCGGAACAGAAAGCGGCTTGCCGTAACTAGGTGAATATGCCCAGGTCATTGCAAGTTTTTTTCCTTTCAGATTTTCGAATGAGCCGAAATAATCTTTCAGCTTTAATAAGTCAGCGAGTGTCTGAGTAGGATGGTCTATATCGCATTGCAAGTTTATTATA
Source organism: Ignavibacteriota bacterium (assembly GCA_003158365.1). GTDB lineage: Bacteria > Bacteroidota > Ignavibacteria > Tepidaquicellales > Tepidaquicellaceae > FEN-1279. The sequence continues at coordinate 8,107 of PMIW01000238.1, forward strand.
CTCGGACGATTGTGCAAAACTCCCTTTTGAAAACCTTCTTCCACCGCGTCCGATACTTCTTTCATATATTTATTTCCCTCGCCCAGATACATATCATCGCGTATTCCGATTGTCTGCGCAAGGAATGAAATCATATTAGCTGATTCGCGTACTGTTTCTCCGTGTGCAATCTGNNAATATCGAAATCCCGAGCCCCGAATCGAATACTTTGAAAGATTTGCCGAGCCTGTGAAGTTCGTTGAATATTTCAGCTACAAGTTCCGCCGCCATGAGCTCATCATCGGACTTTTCGGAATTAAGAAGAAAATCCTTGTTGTATAAATTAAATTTTAAATTGGAAAGTTTTTTTAAATTTTCTGTCAATAAATTGTTCATAATATATATTTGTATTAATTTTTCCTATAATGCTCCGATGCCATTTCTACAGCATCTATAATCTGTTGATACCCGGTGCATCTGCAAAGATTTCCCTGCAGTGCTTTTCTGATTTGCTCGCGCGTGGGTTTTGAATTTTTTAAAAGTAGTGCGTGAGCGGTCAGCACCATACCCGGCGTGCAGAATCCGCACTGAATCGCACCGGCATCCACGAAGGCCTGCTGGAGCGGATGAAGCGTACCGTCGGGTTTTGCCATTCCCTCTATCGTCGTGATTTTTTTTCCTTCCGCATCTTTTACAAGCACGTGGCATATTTTTATAACTTCATTATTAAGCAGTACAGCGCAGGCACCGCAGGCATTCATTTCACAGGCATTCTTTGCGCCCGTTAAATCAAGCTCATCGCGGAGATATTCTGTCAGTCTTTTTTCTTTGAAAGAATCCGGCACGGTATAAGATTTATTGTTTATCATTAGTTTCATTGCAGTACCTCAATGACTTTCTTTACATTAATTTTCATCGGCAGTTTATAAAATCTCTCACCCGTAGCATTGTAAATCGCATTTGCAATTGCAGGTGCCATAAGTTCATTTGTCGGTTCGCCGATTCCCTTTGCACCGCTCGGAGAGTTCGGGTCGGGATTCTGAACCAGCACGGCTTTCATCTCAGGCATATCAGTTGCGCGCGGAATCCTGTAAGAATTAAAATTCAGACTTCTTATTTTCCCCTCTTTTATTTTCAATTCTTCGTGAAGCGCATATCCCGTTCCCATCGCCATCCCGCCGTAAAACTGCCCGAGTGTCATACTTTCGTTTGCAACCTTGCCGGCATCGTGCGCGGCAAAGGCTTTCAGTAATTTTACTTTGCCCGTTTTTTTGCTTACGGTAAGCTCGACAATCTGGCATCCGTAAGTAAACGAGAAGTATGCAATACCCTGTCCCGTTTCCTCGTCCCATGTAACTTTCGGAGCTTTGAAAACTCCGAATGCAAAAGGATATATTCTTTCATCATACATTTCCTTTATTACTTCCTCAAATGATAATGATTTGTTTTTGGAAAAAACTTTATCTTTTTTAATTTCTATTTCTTCAGGAGTGCAGTTAAATTTCGAAGAAGCAAATTCGAATATTTTCTTTTTAAGCTCTTTAACTGCATTTACAGTAGCTCCCCCTCCCATTACTGTACCGCGTGATGCGACTGTTGTTCCGCTGTCAGGAATATTTGAAGTGGAAGGTCTTTTATAACGTATTCTTTCCAGATTGACACCAAGCTCCCTTGCTAAAATCAGGCACATAGCAGATTCCGAGCCCTGCCCGTTTTCGTGAATTCCTGTTTCAAGCAATATCGATCCGTCTGCCTGCACATTAATTATCGCCGCACAAAAATCCGAGCCTTCCGCACCTAGGCTCATTCCCCTGTAGCTCATCGCAAGTCCGATTCCGTAAACCTCGTCTTCGCTGATATTCGATTTGCATTTCTTAAACTTTTCAAAATAATCCGATTCTTTCAGCATCACATCCAGAACCTCTTCCATTGCAACTTTGTGGTTATCGAGTTTCTGCCCTGTTATAGTCGTGCTTCCCTGCCTTACCATATTTTTTCTTCGGAATTCTATAGAAGGAATTCCGAGTTTTTCAGCTGCAATTTCCACCATAGATTCAATCACAAAATTCATTTGCGGAGAGCCGAAACCGCGCATTGCACCGGTAACAATGTTGTTTGTATAAACACCATATGTATTGCAGTTAACATTTTCAACGACGTACGGTCCGCAGCACTGAACTGTAGAGCGCCAGGTAACCCACGGCGTAACCGAACAATATGCTCCGCCGTCTGCAATGATTTTCGTATCAACGGCTTTTATAATTCCGTCCTTGCTCAAGCCCATTTTATAAAAAACTTTGTACGGATGTCTTTTATAGCTTTCGCGGATAGACCATTCACGTGTGTAAGACATTTTAACAGGACGGCCTGTAAGCTTTGCGGCAAGAGCAGTTCGTGAGCAAACAATTGCAATTGTATCATCCTTGCCTCCGAATCCGCCTCCGACAGAAACACCAAGCACTTCTATTTCTGCCAGCGGAACTCCAAGCAAAGCCGAAGTAAATCTGCGTGTACTGAACGGGTGCTGCATTCCTGCATAAATCTCTATAACCCCGTCTGCACGCGGATTGCAGACTGCTGATTCGGGTTCCATATAAGCATGCTCTACAAATTGTGTTTGAAAAACTTTTTCAATAATAACATCGGAAGTTTTAAATCCTTCTTCAACATTCCCTTTTCTGACTTTGTGGTGATTTATAATATTTGTCCCGTGGCTCTCGTGAATAATTAATGAATCCGGTTTTATTGCTTCTTCAGGGTCTAAAACCGGCGGCAAAACTTCGGCATTAACTTTAATTAATGCTGAAGCTTTTAATGCAAGCTCTTTTGTTTCCGCAACAACAACTGCAACAACATCCCCGTTATAATATATTTTATCTTCTGCAAAAATCCTGAAATCTTTTATAATCTGCCCCCACCTGTTCACGCCCGGAACATCCTTTGCTGTTATTACTTTTACAACACCTTCGGATTTTTCAGCTTCGGATATATCAATATTAATTATCTTCGCGTGTACAAAATCGGAATAAACCGGAACTGCGTGAAGCATAAAAGGAAATTTTACATCATCAGTGTATTTAGTCTTACCCGTTACTTTTGCATATGCGTCGTTACGCCAGGCTTTTGAGTTCATAAAGTTTTAAAGTTCATAAAGTTCATAAAGATTTATATTAAACTCTTTCCGCATATTTCCTTTGCCACAATCAAATCATTTTCTACAATCTTTTCACCTCTTACAAAAACATTTTTAAAGCTAAGTTTTGTTTTAAATCCGGGATATGTTTCATAAACATCCGACAAGCTTGATTTTATATTTCTTTCATTACAGTTTGAATTTAATATTACTAAATCTGCATCAGAGCCGTTTCTTATCACACCCTTTTGCGGATATATACCTGTTATCTTTGCCGGGTTTGCCGATAACCTCCTGCTTAATTCGAATATTGCATCATTAAAATTATCACTATATAATTTAAATATCAAGTGAGACAGGGCACCGATTCCGGCTAATCCGTTCGGAATATTCCTTATATCGGGTTTTGTAGTTTTTAATTCTTCATCTTTGTCTTTTTTTAAAAATGCGCAATGATCCGTTGCATATATATTAAAGTACCCTTCCCTTGCTTTGTTTTTCAGTTCAAACATGTTTTTTTCATCACGAATCGGCGGCGAGCAAATCCACCTGTAACCGTTTTCCTTTTTTAAATATTCATCACTCAGGAAAAGATAGTGCGGTGCTGTTTCACAGGTAATAACGATTTCTTTTCTTGCCTCATTTATCAATTCCGCACCTTCCGGAGTTGAAACGTGGACAATATGCAATTTCACTTTATGCTTTTTTGCAATCCCAATCAGTTTTTTTATTGCTGTTATTTCAGCTTCTTTCGGTCTTAATAAAGTATGCGCAAATGCTTTTGTGAAATCAATATTTTTCCTGGCTTCTTCTTTTATAATATTATTATCTTCACAGTGAATCAGAAATGTTAAATTTTTATTTTTTAACTTTTCAAAAATCATTTCAAGTGTTTCATAAGAAGTATAAATCCCCGCGTTTTCATACGTGGTATAAAACTTAAATGTCTTAAATCCTTTTTTAATAAAATCATAAATCTCTTTCCAGGTATTTTCATCAAAACTTGTCGGAGTCAGGTGCCACATTAAATCGCAATATGAATTACCGTTCGATTTTAATTTCGCTTTTTCTATTGCCTGATTTAATGATTCGTTTTTTCCCTGCGTGATAAAAGTGAAAAGGGTCGTAATACCGTTGAGTATTGCAATTTCAGAGCCTGATTTATAAGTATCGGCAAGATAATATTTACCGATTGAATCATCCAGGTGTGTATGGATATCGATCATTCCTGGGAGAACATATAGCCCTGCTGCATCTATAATCTCATCTGCTTTTATATCTGTATCTGCATTAATAAATTTTCCGTTTTGAATAAATATATCCGACCGGTGCACACCGTCTTCAAAACAAACCAAACCGTTTTTTATTAATGTTGTTTTCATTTTTAAAACACTTTTACGCTTTCAATATCTTTCAATCCGTTTCCCGTAATCAGCAATACAATTTGTTCCTTTTTATCAAGTAAATCGGAATCTTTCAGTTTCAGCAAAGCCGCTGCCGTAGCGGATGAAGAAGGCTCTGCAAAAATACCTGTCTTGCCTGCAAGTATTTTCTGTGCATTTAATATTTCTTCATCTGTTACTGTTACGGAAAAACCCTTAGACTCTTCTACTGCCCTTTTTGCCAGATATGCATTGCTCGGTACTGATACCGAAATCGAATCCGCAACAGTTTTCGGATTCTCGGCATTTTTATATACACCTGTCTGAATGAAATTATGTATGGCATTTGATTTCTCTGCCTGCGCGCAAATAAGTCTTGGCAATTTTTCAATTAATCCCGCTTCTTTCAAATCATAAAATGCCTTATATATTCCGCTTATAATAACTCCGTCACCAACAGGAATAATAATAGTATCAGGTACTTTAAAATTATTTTGCGCAAATATCTCAAGACCTGCAATTTTCTTCCCTTCAATCGTTAAAGGATGGTAAGCAGTGTTTCTGTTCAGTCCGGGATTATTTTCAGTATACTCGATTGACATCTTAAATGCATCATCATAAGTTCCTTTCACCTTAATCACTTCCGCACCGTATAAATACATCTGAATAAGTTTTGCTTTCGGTGCTGACCCAGGCACGAATATAATTGCTTTCTTATTATCCGATGCACAAACTGCGGCAAGTGCGCTTGCTGCATTTCCCGTAGAGGCTGTTACAATACTTTTTTCTTTTATCCTGTTTGCTTCTGCTACTACCAGAAACGATGCCCTGTCTTTTAGCGACCCGCTTGGATTTAAGCCGTCNNGTGTTACCGACAGGGTAATTTGGAAAATATTCAGGCTCAACCGCTGAAAATAAATTCCAGTCGGGATTTGATTTATTAAAATTCTTTTTTATATGATCATAATCAAACATAGCTTCCAAAACCCCTTTCAAGGGAATCCCAGGCCTGTAATCCTTCGAGCATTCAGGACATAAATATTTTACTTCATCCCTGTTAAAAGTTTTACCGCACATCGAACAACGATATTTTATCATACAGATAAAATTAATTTATTTATTATTTAATTTTGCAATCAAACCCGCATAAAACGCTGCCGCCTGAGAAAGATGCTCAACAGGACAGGCTTCATTAGGAGCGTGCGCATATATTTCATTTCCCGGACCCAGACCAATGCAGGGAATCCCGTTCATTCCTGCTATTGCAACTCCGTTCGTGCTGAATGTCCATTTATCAACTATCGGTTCTTTATCAAATAAATTTTTGTAAACAAATACAGAATCTTTTAAGTAGACAGAGTCTTCCGGAAGTTTCCATGTCGGATAATATTTATTAGTCGGATAAACCAATCCCGTATACGCTTTTTCTTCATACTTCAAGACTTCTACTTTCGCATCATGGTATCCTGCTAACTTGCAAGCTTCCAGCACTTCTGCAACCGCACTTTCTTTAGTTTCTCCGAATGTCAATCGCCTGTCAAGCTGAATGCTCGCTGCATCAGGCACTGCACACTGCGAAGGTGAATTAAAAAATACCTGCGTAACGCAAACCGTTCCCTTGCCGAGAAATTCGTCAGTAATTAATCTTTCGTTAAGCTTCTCTATCTCGAGTGAAATTCTTGAAATCTTATATATTGCGTTGTCGCCTCTCTCGGGAGCTGAACCGTGACAGCTAAGCCCCTTTACGCTTACAAGAATTTCCATTCTTCCCCTGTGCCCGCGGTAAATATTCATGTTTGTCGGTTCGGTAATCACTACTAATTCCGGTTTTATTTTTTCTTCATTAATTATATACTGCCAGCACAGTCCGTCGCAATCCTCTTCCATCACGGTACCCGTGAAATAAATCGTAAAATCATTATTCAGATTTAATTCTTTTATCATCTTCCCTGCACAAACCATCGAAGCCATTCCGCCCTCCTGGTCAACCGAGCCGCGTCCCCACACTTTTCCGTCTTCAATCTTCGGTGTGAACGGGTCAAAATTCCACAATGACATTTCACCCGGATAAACAGTATCTATATGTGCATCGAACGCTATTACCCTTTTCCCCGAACCTATTCTTCCAATCACGCTTCCAAGCCCGTCAATTCTGACTTCATCGAATCCTGCTTTCTCCATTTCTTTTTTAATCACTTGTATCACATCTTTTTCCTTGCATGAAAACGAAGGCACACGGATCATGTCCATTAAAAAATTAGCCGTATCCTTTTCGAGTTCTTTTGCTCTGCTGTTTATTCTTTTATATATATTTTCCATTTAAATATTTATTTGCTTTTATTAAAAACGATTCCATAACGCTTTCGTCAGTTCCCTTGCCCTGCCCGCAATTTCAGCTTCGTCAATATCAATCTTCAGAATTCTGTTTTCCATCAGAACCTTTCCGTTTACAATTGTAGTATCCGTATCCGACTGCGATATTCCGAAAATCAAATGTCCGAGGAATGTGCTCTCATCCAGAGGAGTCGGAGGATTGTAATCAATCAGCACAATATCTCCAGCAGCACCCTCTTCAATTTTTCCGAGCGGCGTGTTCCAATACCTGTCCGCAATTTTTGCATTATTGAAAAATAATGCAGATGCAATTTCCATAAACCCGGCATTCGGATTATTCTGTTTAAAATGCTGCGCCCACATTGCAACGCGGACTTCTTCAATCATATTCACCGTCATGGCATCTGTTCCCAGACCGACAAGGATTCCCTTATCCGCCATCTTAACAACATCGGCAATTCCCACCGCATTATTAAGATTCGACTGCGGATTATGCACGACAATCGTTCCCGTATCTTTCAATAAATCCATTTCATTTTCATTTACGTGCACGCAGTGAGCTGCAATTGTTTTCTTTCCAAGTATTCCGAATTTATTCAGTCTTTCCACTACTCTCATTCCGTAATTCTTAACATTATACTCTTCGTCCGATTCTGATTCTGCAACGTGAATATGAAATCCCGTATTTATTTCTTTACCAATATTTGAAGCTTTATCAAGAGTCTTATCGCTCAACGTAAAAGAAGCGTGGAGTCCGAATAGGGCTTTCAGAAATTCATCATTATTCTTTTGTGTGTATTTTACAAATTCATAATTTTCTTTCAATCCCTCTTCAGCAATTGCTTCTCCGTCCCTGTCGGAGAGTTCGTAACACAAAGATGCACGGAGTCCTGTTTCCTTCACGGCTTTTGCAATCTGCTGAAGCGAACCCGTAATTGCCATCGGGCTTGCGTGATGGTCTATGAAAGTCGTTGTTCCGCGCCTGATACCGTTTACCAGCATTATCAATGCGCTATAATAATTATCTTCAGGTGTTAAAACTTTATCTAGCCTCCACCAGAGATTTTCAAGCACTTCGACAAAATTCCCCGACGGCTTTGCTTTTCCAAGTCCGCGTACAAGCGTGCTGTAAAAATGCATGTGTGCATTTATGAATCCCGGTAAGACTACTTTTCCTTTTGCATCGATTTCTTTGTCGTACATTTCTTTAAATTCAATTGCCGGTGCTATTTTCTTTATCAAACCGTTTTCGATTAAAACGGAATGATTATACAGTACCTTCGGATCTTCTCCAAGTGTAATTATTATTCCGTTTTTTATTAGTAATGTATTAGTCATCTATATTTTTTAAGCTTCATTTAATATTTCGAGTTCTCTCTCCGTTCTTTCTCTCATATAGAGAGCACCCGAAAAACATTTCTGCACGCATATCGAACAGCCGATACACCTCGATGCATCGGTCACGGGAGTTTTTTTACTGCTTAATTCGATTGCCTGATAAGGACACCTGGTACAGTTTCCACAGTGCTCGCATAAATCTTTATTTACATCAGAAATCTTTTTCAGCGAAGTCAGTTCCATGAAGCCCGTTACAGGATTCGGCAAAGCGCGTCCAATCAGCTCTTTCACGGATTTCAATTTTCTTTCCTTTAAAAGAAAACTCAAACCGCAATGCAGCTCGTCTATAATTCCGTATCCGTATTTCATTGCAACTGTGCAAAACTGAACTGTCTGTGCTCCGAGTGCAAGAAAATCCGCAGCCGATTTATAATCCATCGGTCCGCCGTTACCTGAAACCACGACACCGAGTTTAGAAACATTTGCGAGCGTCAGGTTGCTGATAGGAATGACTCCTTCACCCGATAAGCCAATCACAATTCCCTCTTCCCAGTTTTCTTTCTTACCTTTTCTGAAGGATAAACTCGGGAATGTATTTGCAAGTGTAACACCGGCTTTTTTCCCGTGGTATTTTGCAAACACTCTTTTTATTTCAGTGATGATAGGATAGATTGCAGTAACTGCCGCAGTCAGCTTGAATAGTTTCGGCGTTTCATTATCACTCGCTTCCATCACCCAGTCGATAATCTTTCCCGTCAGTTCCGCATCCTGCGACACTATATCTCCTTTTGTTCCGTCTCCTCCCTGAGGACAGGAAAGGCTGTATTCAATTCCCATTGCACCTGCAACTTCGAGTTTCTTTGTATTCGACACCCAGACTTTTTTATCTTCTTCATCATTTCCCGTTACAGGTCCGCCTGTCGAAGCTATCGTTAACCTGTCCGGATATTCTTTTGTTAATTTTTCTATTTCACCGCAAACCCTGTCGAGCGGATGACCAGAAACGTTATCACAGTTTCCGTATGTATTTTGCGTAACAGCAAACATATATTCCGAAGGAATGTGAATCGGTACATTATCGAATGCGGTCTTCATCACTCCGCCTGCCCATCCGTACTCATATGCTTTTTTCATCTGGTCATAACCGTCCGAAGGCGGTGCTGCCGAAAGTAGAAATGGTGATAATATTTTTCTTCCGAAGAATTCCGATTCAAGATTTACGGGAAATAACTCTCTTCCCTCTAAGACAACTTTACTCTTAGTGTTTGTTTTAATTTTAGGTTTCTTTTCATTCTGAATATATGCATCTGCAAGTGCCGCTGTATTCTTACCCGCCGCAACGGCTTCAACCACAGTCGTCGGACCGTTTATCATATCACCTGTATAAAACACGCCTTTTTCTTTTGTTTCCTTTACTTCAGAGCGCGCGCCGATTGCGATTACAACCGTATCGAAATTTCTGAATAATGATTTCGATGATTTATCGGCAACGATATTTTTCGGATGGAATTTTTTGTTTGATGGCAGTAAAACTTTCTGCGTATAAATTCCTTTTATCTTTTTTCCTGTGACCGAAATCTCGTTTATTTTTGTTCTTCCCGTTACTTCTATTCCGTATTTTAAAACCAGATTTCTTTCCGCTTCCGTCAAAGGCATCTCATCGAGCTTTTCGAGCATTATCATTTCTACCGATTTGGCGCCTTTTAATTTAGCAGTGACTGCACAATCGACTGCTACGGCACCTCCGCCAATTATAGCGACTTTATGTTTCTTTACGTTTATCTTTTTTTGATTCTTCAAAAATGATATCCAGTTATGTGCATAATCTTCACCTTTTAAATTCAAAGAAAATTCTTTTGTTAGCCCTGTCGAAATAATTATTGCATCGAAATTATCAGGAGTGTCATCTGTTTCTTTTATGGATTTATTTTTTTTTGAAATTTCTGATTCACTATTTACTAAATATTCTTCTTCGTAATATATTTTTATATTGCCGAGACTCAAAAGGAAATCTATATCGGAATGTAAAACTTTTTTATCGAGACGAATGTCAGGAATCAAATTGCACATTCCTCCCGGTTTTTTATCCCTTTCGAATATCTCAACTTCGTACCCTTTTTGAGCAAGCACTGAAGCCGCTCCAAGCCCTGCGGGACCGGAACCGATAATGGCAACTTTAAATCCATTCTTTTCCTTTTTATTAAACTCAGGCATCGAATTTAATTTCTTTGCACAGGCAATTATAGTTGCCTGAACCGGGGGAATCTGCACCGCATTATCAAATGTTCTGTGCACGCAGGCTTTCATGCAATGGTAATCGGGACAGACATATCCGCATATTCCGCCAAGCGGATTGCTTCCCATGATAATAGCAGCAGCTCTCTGAAAATCCTGCTTTTCGCCTTTCTTCACTGCCATAATAAAATCGGCAGGAGAACAATCGACCGGACAGGCTTCTTTACAGGGTTTTTCCTCGCAATACTCGCATTTGTTCAGTTCAGCTTTTAACTGAGCCAGGGTCAATAATGATTTCATATTACAAATTAAAATTTCAAAAACATCCTCTAAAATAACTTTGAATCATAGAGAAAAAATGTCATTGCGAGCCTCTGCAGGGCTGATAGTTTAAATTTAAGCATTTAATAAACCACAAGCCCCGTATAGAGCTCCTCACAATGACATCTATTTTAGTATTATTGGAATTTAGTGAAGATTTTTGTAAGATTCAGTGATGTAATTTTTCCGGTTTCAGGCAATTTTTTGCAGTACATCCTCTAAATTCCGCACATTTTTAAAGAAAGACAGCAATTTATTCATAACTTCTTCCACAATAGAATCGGGACAGGATGCACCGCTGGTTAAAATTATTTTGACTTTTTCCTTTTTGGGAATGAAATTTTCAGTTTGCATTTCCTTATGATTGTGAAAGTCGTAATGCCTGATAAGATTTTCCGAAATAATTTCATTAGCGGATGATATAAAATACGTAGGAAGTTTTTCTTCGCAAAGCTCTACAATGTGGGATGTATTTGAGCTGTTATATCCGCCGACTACAACGGCTATATCCGCATTCTTCTCCAGCAGTTCAACCGTTGCTCTTTGATTATCGTGCGTTGCATAGCAAAGTGTATCCCGGGTATCGGCAAAATGCTCTTTAATTTTTTCCTCCCCGTATTTTTTAATCATAACGTTCCTCAGGTAATCAGCAATTGCTTCTGTTTCCGTTGCAAGCATCGTAGTCTGGTTTACAACACCGATTTTTTCCAGGTGTAATTTGGGATTAAAATTTTTAGAGTACCTGTCATAGAAAACTTTAAACAGTTCACTCATCCCTTCATCGGGAATCCTGCCTAATATAACATTACCGAGAATTTTTGTTTCCTCCAGATCCCTGACAATTAAAGTCGGGGCATTTTCCTTGCTGTGTGAAAAAGTGGCTTTTGTTTCTTCGTGTTTATGCTTACCGTGCACTATAATTGTGTAACCTAATTTACCAAGAGCAGCTGCCCTGTTCCATACTTTTTCCACGAACGGACAGGTGGTATCGTATTTTACAATGTTTAATCCGATTTCATTCAACCTGCTTTGAATTTCGAGCGTGGTTCCGAATGCAGGAATAATAACTATATCCTCGGTGTTTAATTTTTCCCATGGAATTAACTGCACCCCTGACGTATCCATAATAAAGCTGACACCCCTGCTCATAAGGTCTTTGTTGACTTCGGGATTGTGTATCATTTCGCTCAACAGGTATATTTTCTTCCCGGGATTTTCTTCCAGTGCTTTATATGAAATTTCGATTGCATTTTCCACACCGTAACAAAATCCAAAATGCCTCGCGATGTAAAATGCAACGGGTCCGAAATCAAGAACCGAGGGAGAATAATCCTTCTTCCTTAAATCTTTTTCGTAACGCATGCTCTTTACTTTAGAAATTACGTTACTCTTGTAATATATGGGGATATCGAATTCCCGCATCCTCGTTATTGGGTTATTAAGTTATTTGTTATTAAGTTAATATACTATTGTTAAAATCCCAAACCATTAAACGCTAACCACTAATCACCATAAGCTGCTATTCCTGTTATGTCTTCACCAAGTATAAGCGTATGCATTTCGTGTGTGCCTTCGTATGTTTTAACTGATTCGATATTATTTAAATGCCTCATAATCGGATATTCATCAAGTATTCCGTTTGCACCCAGCATTTCCCTCGCATTGCTTGCAATGATTTTTGCAATTTCACAATTGTTTCTTTTTGCAAGTGATACGTGCTGCGGTTTCATCTTGCCGCTGTCTTTCAGTTTTCCGAGATGGTAACATAAAAGCTGTGCCTTTGTAATTTCAGTAAGCATGTATGCAAGTTTTTCCTGTGTAATCTGGAATGATGCAATCGGCTTTCCGAATTGTATTCTCGAAAGAGAATAATTAAGCACAGTGTTGTAACATTCCATTGCAAGACCTACAACACCCCACGCAATTCCATACCTTGCCTGTGTCAGGCACATAAGAGGTGATTTCAGCCCCCCGCTGTTCGGTAAAATATTTTCTTCGGGTATCAGGCAGTCTTCAAAAATAAGTTCTGATGTAACCGATGCCCTGAGTGATAATTTTCCTTTCGTCTCGGGAGCGGAAAAACCTTTCGTTCCTTTTTCCACAAGAAATCCTTTTACTTTCCCGTCCAGCTTAGCCCACACCACTGCAACATCTGCAATCGTTCCGTTAGTAATCCACATCTTCGCACCGTTGAGCAAATAACCGCTTTCGACTTTTTCGGCTTTTGTAATCATTCCGCCGGGATTGCTTCCGAAGTCAGGTTCCGTCAAACCGAAACATCCAATCTTCTCTGCCGCTGCAAGTTTGGGAAGCCAGAATTTTTTCTGCACTTCACTTCCGAAAGTAAAAATGGGGTACATTACGAGACCTGATTGCACAGATGCAAAACTTCTAATACCGCTGTCGCCTCTTTCCAATTCCTGCATAATCAATCCGTATGCAATATTGCTGATACCCATTCCGCCGTATTCGGGAGGAAGAGTAGGACCAAAGACACCGAGCTCCGCCATTTTTGGAATTAGCTCTTTTGGAAATTTCATTTCCTGGTTATACTTTTCTATAATCGGTATTACTTCGTTATCCACGAAATCCCTGACGGTTTCCCTTATGGCTTTTTCAACGTCCGTGAAAAGGTCATCGAGTAAATAATAATCCGGCTGTTTAAAGTTTGTCATCTGAATATTTATATTTTTCTAAATTATCAAAACTGCCTGTCTTTTTAAAGTGAAATATTATTGATTTTAAAATTGAAATCCCGAAACGCTTCGCTTTTTCGGGACGCAAAGATCACGGATTTAAATATTCGAAGATTAGAAGATTAGAAAACGCGTTTTATTGTGCCGGGGAGTCTTCCCGATTTATCGGGAGACTCCCGACACGCAAATTCCCTATTTCATTTTATCTGCGAAGGTCAGACTCAACTGAATACTCATAATTACCATTCCCAGGAAGAATATAATTAATGCAAGTATATTCTTAGAGTTCATTCTGCTGAATCTTAACAGCAGGTATCCTGCAATGAAATTAATGAAAGCCCATATAACATTTGTTAAGGGTGAAGATAATCCCCTTCCCGGTGGATTAGAGAATGGCGAGGGAAAAGGAATTCCGGAAATCCCATTTACAAAATGCGGGACAAAGTTTGCCAGAAATGCTGCAGCCAGAAATACCATTATATAATGGTACCATTTCATTTTTTTTGTTGTATCTGTGTTCTCCATAAAATTTTATTTTTGTTTTTCAATTACGAAGCCGGGACTTCGTAACGAGGTAAAAAGTAAAAAGTAAAACGTATGTGTAATGAGCATATTTTATTTTATAAGAAGCATTTTTTTTGTTTCTACAAAATCATTTGTAAATAATTTGTAATAATAAATTCCGGATGAGAGATATGATGCATCGAACAAATAAGAATTATTTCCGGATTTTATCTCTTCATTATTAATAAGTGTCGAAACTTCATTTCCCAATAAATCATATACTTTTAAAGTAACTTTTGTTTCTTTTGGAAGATTGAATTCGATTGTTGTAGCAGGGTTAAAGGGATTGGGATGGTTCTGCTTCAGCAAAAATTTTTCTGTTATTTTAGTATTAATATTATTAACTTCGTCCGGGTCACCATTTTTATAAATATTTCCTGAAGCACATCCGACCCATCCACGTAATGGCAATGCAGTAGTAATGCAATATCCTGCTGTAGGCATTGTGAATTGTGTGGTCCAATTTACTCCGTAATTACTGCTGAATAATATAAATCCTCCTGTTGTCCCCATTCCGCATGTCCAGTAATAAGATGTACCTAATATACATTTAATTCCATATTGAGGTCCAATAGGCGTGTAACCCGAATACCAATTAATTCCTCCGTTTGTTGTAATATTATTTGCAGCGCTTCCCATTATAGCAACACCTGAGTTTGCATTTATGAATGCTATTCCCATACTGCTTGGGCTGGTAGTCGGATTAGCAACAAAACCGCTTCTGAATCCTCCTCTATAAATTTTTGAATTATTTGTCCCGAACCAAATGTGACCTGTATCTATTACGCAATAAGAATTACCCCAACCAGCCTCTGTTCCTGTCGCTGCAGGAGAGGGACCAAATGTCCAATTTACACCTGCATTTGTTGTCCAGTAATAACACCAAAAACCTCCGTAAGGGTCTCCTATTATAAATCCTGTATTTTGATTAAAGAAATGAATCACATCAATAAATTGTGTTTGCGGTGAAGGCATCACTACAATTGACCAATTTGTTCCCCCGTTTGTTGTATGATAGACACTACCACCACTTGCTCCGACCCAAGCTTCGCTTGCACTGATTCCGCAAATCGAATATAGTCCGATGGATGATGGAATATTTCCGGTTGCATTCGTCCATGTTGTAGTGTTTGTAGTTTTTATAACATAGCCCAAAGTTAAAGAAGTCGTAGCACCGCACATCCAGCAAATGCTGGAACTAACTGCCCAGGCACTATTTAAGTCCATCCCTGAAATTGGATTTGTCTGAGAATTCCAATTAAACATTTGTGAGCGACCATTTATAGCAAATAACAAAACAAAAAGAGCAATAAATAAATTTAACTTTTTCATTTATTTTTTCCCCTGCATATTTTTAATATGCATTAATGTTTTTAAATTTTTATTTACCCTTTACAATTTTTTCAATATAGGATAAATTTTCCCGGTTGCTTTTTATGGTTACTTTGATAGCTGATTTCAAATATTTCAAATCTATAACTTCTGCCATTTTATAAATGTAATTTAATAATTTGAAATCATCCTTTTTCAATTTTATAGTACGCTCTTCGTAGTCTTTGCTTAATTCTGTTTTTATTTTGTCAAGTAATGACTCCACATTCAGACCCTTTTGTGCCGACATAAAAACAGAGTCGGGATAGTTTATTTTTACAACATTTATTAATTCAAAATCGTCAAGTTTATCTACCTTGTTAAAAATATTGATAGTCTTAATTTTTCCTGCGCCGATTTCATCGAGAGTATCTTTTACAACTTCAATCTGCTCCTCGAAGTTAGGATTCGAAACATCTATTACGTGAAGCAGAATATCCGATTCAACAACTTCCGAAAGTGTTGATTTAAAAGACTCTATCAGGTTGTGCGGAAGATTTTTAATGAATCCCACCGTATCGGAAATCAAAACTTTCTTCGGAAATCTCGATACAATTTTTTTTACTTTTGCATTTGTAAGTTTCAGCATTCTGGTCGATGTATCGAGCGTTGCGAATAATTTATCTTTTACATAAACATCCGAATCCGTGAGCAGGTTCAGCAAGGTCGATTTTCCTGCATTCGTATACCCGACAAGTGAAAGACGTATGCTGTTCTGCCTTTCAAGCGCCTGAGTTTTCCTTTGCTGGTCTATCTTTACAAGCTTCTCTTTTAATACCGATATTCTCGTATTAATCAACCTCCTGTCAGTCTCAATCTGCGTTTCACCCGGACCCTTTGTACCTATACCGCCATACTGCTTTGAAAGATGTGTCCATTGCCTTGTTAACCGCGGCAGAAGGTATTCAAGCTGTGCAAGTTCAACCTGCAGTTTTGCCTGCGACGTGCGGGCGTTGTTGGCAAAAATATCCAGAATTAAATTAGACTTATCCAGAATCTTGCATTCAATTTTCTTTTCGAGATTTCGCAGCTGCGTAAACGACAATTCGTTTTCGAAAATCACTAGAGAGACTTCCTTCTCTTTGACATATTCCGCAATCTCTTCGGCTTTACCCTTGCCTATCATGTATCTTGAATCGAATGAATCACTTACCTGCGAAAATGTTTTTACCACATTTGCGCCTGCCGTGACCGAAAGCAGTTTAAGCTCTTCGAGCGACTCCTTAATTTTAATTATATTTTCATCTTTCTTCGCAAAAAAAACCAGCACCGTTTTTTCGGCTTCTTTTTTTGTACTTATCATATAATATCAAATTATCAAAAAAGGCCTTCATAAAAAAGTGAATAGTGTAGTCCGTAGAGTCTTTAGAGTCTGTTGAGTCTATAGAGTATGTAAAGTCCGTTGAATCTGTTAAGGTTGAATCTGTTAAGTTTGTGATTATTATTTACTATTCCTATTTACTATTGACTATTCAAGTTCTTAAATCAGCGGAATCAACGCAATCAGTGATAAAAAAAAGTCCGTAAAGCTTTCACTCTACGGACTCTACGAATTCTAAAGACTCTATAAACTATTTTATCATCATCATTTTCTTAACATCCGTAAATTCACCTGCTGTGATTTTATAATAATACACACCCGAAGATAAATTACTTCCGTCAAATGTAACCTGATGCAATCCTTCTTTCCTCAAATCATTATTTACAAGTGTTGCTACTTCTTTACCTACGATATCATAAACTTTTAAGTTTACTAAAGATTGTTTCGTTAAGTAGAATTCAATACTTGTTGAAGGGTTGAACGGGTTAGGATAATTCTGATATAAGTTATACTGATAAGCGGTTTGTGTATTTCCGTTTACTCCGCTTGGTGTATTACCTACTATAAGTGTATAGGTTCTTGTATGTGTTCTCGGTCCGCCGTTTTCAGCACCTGTAACTGTTACTGTATATGTTCCGTATGAGCAGTTCGAAGATGTTGTGGCACTTAATTTAAGCGAATCGGGAGTTCCTGTTAAAACTTTAACATTGCTCGGACTAAATGTGCATGTCAAAGTTCCTACGGCAGGAGAAGGTGATACAGTCGCTGTATATGTAACAGTTCCGCTGTATGGTCCCATCATAGGAATCCTTACATAATTTACCGATGTATTGCTGACCGTTAAGTTATCGGTTGCTTTTGCAAACGATACACCGTAATCAGGAAGATAAGCAGTGTAATCATTCAAAGAATTATTTTGTCCTGAATAAATCGGAAATGTAAATGTTCTGCCTGACATTACATTATAATCGCCGATATAATAATGTTCAGTACCCTGATACTGTTTTATTGTATTGGGATTGAAATTCTGATTCGAGACTTTAAAGTTTGGCGAGAATGTTGCTCCGCCATCCGTAGAAACAGCACCATAAATTTCAGTCAATATATTTGATGCATCATTGCGGGAATCATACCACGTCATCCAAACTCTTCCTGCGTCATCAACCGAAATATCTGTCATCCATTGGTCATTTGCCGTTGCATCATCATTTACCTTTACAGGTGTATCCCATGACACTCCGTGATTGGTGGTTCTGGCGCAATATACATTTGCTATATCGGGTCCGGGAGGATTTGCAGCATAAGAAATATATACATTTCCTTTGTATGGTCCGTTTGTCATATCGGTTGCAGACTGCGGATGCCCGTTTGTTCTGATGTTGCCTTTTACGCTGTATCTGCCGCTCGTAGCGTTTATTGTACCGGGTTCGGTATAAGTTGCAGCAACAACTACAGAGCCAAAAGATGCACCGCCATCCGTTGAAGTTCTGCAAACACATCCGGAACTTGTTAACCAGATGCAAAATACCCTGCCTGTATAATCCACTACTATTTGAGGTCCGGGGTTTGTGCTGACAGATGAAGCCATGGTATAAGCGGATGACCATGTTGCACCACTATTTGTGCTTCTGTAGAAATTAACTCCCTGAGGTGATGCAGTCCAGAAATTAGCCGCATAAACATAATTTCTATAAGTACCGTTTGTCTGGTCACATGCAATCCACTCTTTATCGTTGGTGGTTGTAGAGGTTATAATTACATTGGAACCCCAGCTTAGTCCGCCATTAGTAGATTTTTGCACCTGTAAACTAAGACTATTTCCAAGTGTAGCAAAATAAAAATTTCCGGCACTGTCTGCCGCCATTACAGGGTCACCGGAACTTGTCGGTACGGTAGTGTAACTCCAGCTTACCCCTCCGTTTGTAGTGTAATAAACATAGTTTGCTCCCGTAATAACCCTGTTATCTGTTCCAACAAAGTTTAAAGGATTAATCCTGTTTACGGCAATACAGCATTCCATAAAACCATTTGATGTCGATATCGTGTAATTATCAAAAGCTCCGTACGATATTACACTCTGGGCCGCATCTATACCATAAGGCTCAACAGTATATGCCTGCGGAAGTATAAATCTCGAAGTTGGAATTTCTTTAACCTGCGCATTAACGATTACCGTTAACAAAACAATAAAAGATAGAATAAAAAAAAGTGATTTTTTCATAATATTATAATAAATTAAAAATATAGCTCATTCAATTTTATGAATGAGCTATAATATAAAAAAACTAAAAATTAAAAAACATTATTTAACTAACATGAGTTTTTTGGTAGCAGTAAAGTTACCTGCATTTATAGTGTAATAATACACACCCGAAGTCAATTTTGAGAAATCAACATTATATGAATATTCTTTTGCTGACTGCTGTTCGTTAACTACTGTCATTACTTCATTACCAAGTACATCATATACTTTTAATGTAACAAACGATGCTTTTGGAATTGAATAGCTGATTGTTGTTGTCGGGTTGAACGGATTCGGATAATTCTGTCCCAATTTATAATCGCTTGGAATTGAAGTCTGCGGATCGTTTACTCCCGATATTACATCTATCAGTTTGCAAACACTTCCGTCTGAACAAACAGCATATGCAGTAACTGTTCCACCTACTAAAACCAATTCCATATGTGTGCAGGCGAAAACACCGGCCGGCCATGTTATTGCTGTCCAGGTTGCACCGTTATCTGTTGTTTTAAAACTTTGTGCAGCTGCACCCGATGTTGCTATCAGGTAAGCTATATTTGTATTCGGTACATATTTTATCTGTATATTTGCAGTGGCAACTGTACTGGGAATTGTCTGTGAGAACCAAACCGAGCCGCCGTTTGTTGTTCTTGCAATCGTATTTGCAGAAGGTGAACTTGCTGCAAGACCATTTATTTTATTTGTATTAAATGCAACTGTGGAAATGAAACTCTGGGTTGTGCTCGATTGAGTTCCGAGTAACTGAGCATTATTCCATGTTGTTCCACCATTGGTTGTATATACGCATAATCTTGCTGCCTGCGTGTAAATTGTCGGTGAAGAAGTACCAAAACCATAGAAACTACCATCTATGCAAAAAGTTGAAAGTGCTGCTCCAAAGCAACCTGTGACGGCTGGAGGATTCTGTTGTGTCCAGTTCGTTCCGCCGTTGGTTGTTAATCCGCCAAAATATATTCCACCTGCTCCGGTTGGCGGGTCACTAAGACACCAGCCTGCAGTCGGGGTTGTTCTTGAAAAACAAACTCCGTCAAAGAATCCGCCTGTACCGCCTGTAGATAATACGGTTGACCAGGTCGTGCCTCCGTTTGAAGTAAAGTATAATTTTGCATTTCCACCTGCTCCGCCAATACCGCCGCCGTCGCCGCAATATATATTGTTTGCATCTTTTGCCCAAATACACATTAAGTCATAAGTTATTCCCGATACCAGGAGATTTGAAAATGCGACTCCTCCGTTGGTAGATTTGAATATTGCCGGTGTACCTGCGGTATTATTTCCTCCGCTAATGAAAATCGTGGAAGGATCTACAACTGAAATAGCCGGGTATGAACCTGCACCTGTTACTCCGCCTACGAAAGACCATTGCGCAAAAGAGTATGAAGCAACAAAAACAAGAACTAAGATTGAAAAGAGTTTAAATTTGTTCATATTTCTTCCTTTCTGCATCCTTGATGCATTTATATAAATGAAATTATTTATGTCAAATTTATGTAATTTAATTAATGTTTGTGTTATTTGCAATAACAAATTAAAAAAATAATTGATTTTTTTAATTAAAAACACATAATTTAAAAAACATTATAAATATTTAATAAATACATTGTTTGTTCAAAATCAATAGTTAAATCTTCAAATCTTTACTTTTTAGTAAAAATTATGAATTATCATAAGTATCCATATCGAATTGTTAATGTTTTTTTTATTTGTTATATTAAGTGTTTGTATAAAATTTTAAGTATATTATTATATGGCAGTAGAAATAGGACAAAAAGCCCCTGAATTCACACTGAAATCAAAAAACCTGACCGGTGAAGTAAAAGATATATCACTTGGCGATTTTAAAGGCAAAAACGCCGTTTTACTTTTTTATCCGCAGGCTTTTACAGGTACCTGTACCACCGAAATGTGCACTGTTTCGGAAGGATTTGAATATTATTCGAATTTAAATGCTGTAGTTCTCGGAATCAGTGTTGATTCGGTGTTTACACTTGAAGCCTGGGGAAAACAGAATAACATAACTATTCCGTTATTAAGTGATTTTAACAGGGTGGTTTGTACGGCTTACGGGACATTATACCCTGACGGCGGTTTCGTCTTCGGAATGAACGGTGTTTCAAAAAGATCTGCATTTATAATTGATAAAAATGGTATAATCCGTTATAAGGAAATACTGGATGATGCGGGTTCTTTACCGAATTTTGATAAGATAAAAGAAGTATTAAAGTCCTTATAAACTGATGTTAGTTATAAAAGACAGCGATAAACCGGAATATAATAAGAATAGTGTGGTTACGGTTGGAACGTTTGATGGAATCCACCTGGGACACAAGAAAATAATTGCCGATTTAATAAGGATTAAGAGTGAAAAAAATTTAAGAAGTGTAATAGTTACTTTTGAACCCCATCCTCAGATAATTCTCAGGAATAAAAATTCAACTATTCGGCTTCTTTCTACGCTTGAAGAAAAACTTCTGGAATTTGAAAAACTCGGAATTGACCTTGTTTACATACTTAATTTCACAAAAGAGTTTTCTGAAATCCATGCAGAGAATTTTTACAGGGACTATCTGATTGGAAGAGTCGGGCTTACGGACATAGTTTTCGGATATGACCATAATTTCGGAAAGAACAGAGAAGGAAATTACGACACGCTTAAGGATTTTTCGGCGAAATACGGAATCGGTGTTCATAAAGTTGATGAATTTAAGATAAACGGATACAAGGTTAACAGTACTACGGTAAGAGAATTTTTAATAAACGGTGATGTTGAAAAAGCCGTTTATATTCTCGGGCACTATTATTATCTGACAGGCAAAGTAGTCTACGGCGATAAGCGCGGAAGCACGATTGGCTTCCCGACGGCAAACGTCCGGACTCTTTCAGAATATAAGCTTGTTCCGAAAAACGGCGTGTACTTTGTCTTTGCGGAAGTGAAAGGAAAAAAGTATTTCGGAATGATGAATATCGGCAAAAGGCCGACAATTGCGGAGCGTGACGAAATATTTCTTGAAGTGAACATATTCGATTTCAATGAGGATATTTACGGTGAAACAATTAAAATTGATTTCATAAAGTATTTAAGAGATGAGAAAAAATTTGATTCTCTTGATGAGCTTGCTGTTCAACTTAACAAAGACAAAGAAATTTGTAAAGAATTAATTAAAAATAACTTTTAAATTTAATAAATTAACAGTAAAAAATGGCAATAACGAAAGAACAAAAACTCGAGATTACCAAAAAATTTGGTAAAACAGAAAAAGATTCGGGAAGACCCGAAGTTCAGGTGGCAATTCTTACAAACAGAATTAATGAATTATCAGCCGGACATTTCGGTATTAACAAAAAAGACAACCATTCAAGAACAGGTTTGCTTAAAATGGTCGGAAAAAGAAGAAGACTTCTTAAATACCTTGAGAAAAAAGACATTACAAGGTACAGGCAGATAGTCAAGGACCTCGAATTAAGAAAATAATTAACCGGTGCATCAGAACAAGAATGACTGCGATTATGTTTAGATACATAACCGGCATTCTTTATGCATAATAATTTCTTATAATTTTTATAAGAATAAAGTATTACAAAAACAAAAATTACAAATAATGATTCATAGAAAGAGTATAGTAATAGGCGGAAAGACAATCATGCTCGAGACAGGAAGACTTGCAAAGCAGGCTAACGGAGCAGTTCTGATAACACAGGATGATAACGTTGTTTTATGCACGGTTGTTGCAAAAGACGAACCGACACCGGGGCAGGATTTTTTCCCGCTTTCGGTTGACTACAGGGAAAAATCGGCATCGGCAGGAAAAATTCCCGGAGGATTTTTCAAACGCGAGGGAAGACCTACAGAAAAAGAAATTTTATCTGCTAGATTAATCGACAGGCCGATAAGACCTATGTTCCCGGAAGGATACTTCTGCGAAACACAGATAAACTGCAATGTGTATTCATCCGACGGAGAGTCCGACACTGACGTGCTTGCGGCAACAGGTGCATCCTTTGCACTGCTGGTTTCCGATATTCCGTTCGATATACCTATAGCAGAAGTCAGAGTGACAAGAGTAAACGGTGAATTAATCGTTAACCCGACATTCGAACAGATTGAAAAAGGCGATTACGATATAACAATTGCCGGAACACTGGATTCAATTGCAATGGTTGAAGGTGAAGGGAAAGAAATATCCGAGACGGATTTAATCGAAGGAGTAAAATTTGCTCATAAACATATAATCGAACTCTGCAATTTTCAGCTTGAATTTGCAAAAGAAGTGGCAAAAACCAAAAGAGCTCTCACACCCGCAGAAGATATTTCTGAAATGACAGCAGATGTGAAAAATTTATATCAGGAAGGTATTGCAAAACTCGACAGAACTATACTTTCAAAAGACGACAGGCATAATCAGCACAAGGAATTGCAGACAAACGTATTAACATCCCTTGCCGAGAAATATCCCGAAATGGAAGCTAAGCTGAAGGAGATTATGCACGATTTGCAGGCTGCGGATATGAGAAAAATGATTATAGAAGAAGGTATAAGACTCGACGGTAGAAACAATAAAGAAATAAGACCAATTACCTGCGAAGTATCTGTACTGCCAAGAACACACGGCTCTGCGCTGTTTACAAGAGGCGAGACACAGAGTATGACGACAATGACACTCGGTACAAAACAGGACGCGCAATTGGTAGAAGGATTATTAAAAGAAGATTCATATAAAAGATTCATTCTGCATTATAATTTCCCGTCGTTCAGTACGGGCGAAGTAGGCGGAAGACCGGGACCCGGAAGAAGAGAAATAGGACACGGAAACCTTGCGGAAAGGTCTTTAAAGAAAATGCTTCCCGACATAAATGATTTCCCGTATACAATCAGGATTGTATCTGATATACTTGAATCAAACGGCTCTTCTTCGATGGCAACTGTTTGCGCCGGAACACTCTCACTTATGGATGGCGGCGTGCAGATAAAAAAACCCGTAGCAGGAATTGCAATGGGCCTTATAAAAGAAGAAGATAAAGTTGTTGTCCTTAGCGATATACTCGGCTCTGAAGATCACTTCGGCGATATGGATTTCAAAGTTGCAGGAACAAAAGACGGAATTACCGCTATTCAGATGGATATTAAAATAAGAGGAATTTCATTCGGTATTATGGAAACAGCACTTGCACAGGCTAAAGACGGAAGACTTCACATACTCGGTATTATGGAACAAAGTCTTGCCCAGCCGCGCGAATCAATATCTCCGTTTGCACCGCACCTTTATACAATAATGGTTCCTGTGGATATGATTGGNNTGCGCCGCACCTATACACTATAATGGTTCCCGTGGATATGATTGGTACCGTAATAGGACCCGGCGGAAAAATGATTAGACATATAATTGCGGAAAGCAAATCCGAAATTGATATAGATGATGAAGGTAAAGTAACAAT
The DNA here is from genome assembly GCA_003158365.1 of Ignavibacteriota bacterium. GTDB lineage: Bacteria > Bacteroidota > Ignavibacteria > Tepidaquicellales > Tepidaquicellaceae > FEN-1279. The sequence goes on from PMIW01000238.1 coordinate 32,477, forward strand.
TGCCGCAGTCAGCAAAGAAAGCGCAGCAATTGCAAGAAATATGATAATGCGTTTGACAGAAGTACCCGAAGTCGGAAAAATATACGAAGGCACCGTGAAGTCCATAAAAGATTTCGGAGCATTCGTTGAAATACTCCCGGGTAAAGAAGGACTCCTGCACATTTCCGAAATAGATAACAAGCGCGTGGTAAAAGTTTCGGATGTTTTAAAAATGGGAGAAGTCATCCAGGTAAAACTTCTTGGCATAGATGAATCGGGAAAATTCAAATTAAGCAGAAAAATACTGCTTAAAGCCGAGAAACCCGAGCATCGCGAAGAAAAAAAACCCTATAAACCGAAAGAATAAGAATTTAAACCTGCAAAAGTTCAACGAACTTTTGCAGGTTTTTCGTTAACTTACTAAAAGGAAGTTTATGAAATACGAAATAGACAGACAAAAGGATAAGACTATCTTCAAACTGAAGGAAAAAAATCTCGGAGTTGATATTTCGCCCGACGTTAAAACAGAATTGATATTTCTGCAAAAAGAAATCAGCAACCAGTTCATAATTGACCTTGGCGAGGTTACAAGATGCGACAGCTCGGGACTTTCCTGCCTTCTTCTTGCGGAGAGAATTGAAAGAGATAAAGGCGCAAAAATCATTCTGCAGAATTTAAATAAGAGTGTAATAGATTTGCTGAAGCTTGCCCGGCTCGACAGAGTTTTCGATATAGATGGCAAATAAATTAAATAATTAGTTATTTAAATCTGCTCATTATAATTAACCGCATTCCTTAATACCCTTGTGAATTTATTTATACTGCTTATGGTTATATTTATTAATAATTATACTGCACTTTTCTTATGCAATCTTTTGTAAAAATATGCAAAATATCCGACCTCGAGGAAAACAGGGGAAAAAAATTTCAGCTTGATGCGGAAACAGAGATAGCTTTATTCAAAATCAAAGGCAAAATACACGCTGTAGATAACATCTGTCCACATAACCACACCCCGAAAATGTATAACGGTTTCGTCAAGGACAATTGCGTCTTATGCCCCATACATTTTTATGAATTTAACCTGAGTGACGGTGATTCTTCAACTTTCGAAGGCGGGAATCTGAGAATCTTCGAAACAAAAATCGAAGACGATGACATCTATGTAAAACCAAAAAAAACAAAAACTTTCAATTTCGATTTTTAATGTGCGCTCTGAAGCTCTCCTTTGCGTTCTTTGCGAAAACCTGCCTGCGGCAGGCGTCCTTTGCGGTAAAAAAGAATTAATATTTGTATGGATAAAAATTTAATTACACATCGTATAAAAGATATTTGCAAAAGCTTTGGCTTTTTTAAAATCGGAATTTCAAAAGCCGAACCTCTTGAAAAAGAATCTGCTCAATTAAAAACATGGCTCGATGAAAACCGCCACGCAGACATGGACTGGATGCTGCAAAGTTATGAAAAACGCATCGACCCTGTTTCGGTTTTTCCCGAAGCAAAATCCGTTATTTCGCTTGCATTACTTTACGATACACCATACACTCATTCGGATTCTCCCGACATTCCTAAAATCTCGCGATATGCCTGGGGTGAAAAAGATTATCACAAAGTAATAAAGAAAAAACTGAAAGAGATTTGCAAAAGCATAGAACTTTTTTTAGCGGGAACGGAAATAGAAACAAAATACTACGTCGATGACGGACCCGTGATGGAAAAATCTTTTGCAGTTAAATCGGGAATCGGCTGGCAGGGAAAAAACACAATCGTGATTGACCCTGAATACGGAAGCTTTTTCTTCCTCTCGGAAATTTTGATTGATGTTGAACTCGAATACGATAAGCCAATCGAGGACTTGTGCAGTACTTGCAGTCTCTGCATTCAGTCCTGTCCGACGGGTGCGCTCTATGATGAATACAGGCTCGATGCAAACCTCTGCATCTCGTATCACACAATAGAAAACAAAAAAGAAATTCCCGACTACATAGATTTAAACAACTGGATATTCGGATGCGACATCTGCCAGGATGTCTGCCCGTATAATAAAAAGAAATTTTTTACCGTGGATAGTTCTTTCTTCCCGAAGAAATCCATTTTCGGAAAAACCCGCGAAGAATTATTGCAAATGACCGAAGAAGAATTCAATAACGAATTCAACGGAACGCCGGTAAAGCGTGCAAAATACGAAAGGTGGAAGAGGAATTTGAAGAAAAAATAATTTTTGGTTACGAAGCTGGGGGACATCGTGTGTCATACCTGCATGTTCTTGGCAGGTATCGCTTTTTAAAATCGAGACCCCTGCCAAAAATCCGCAGGGGTGACAATGTTAGTGTTTTTTAAGAGAAAAAAAATCGTTCCTGCACATAACGCACAGGAACGATAATATTTATTATTACTCCATAGACTCAAAAGACTCTACGGACTCAATAGACTTTACTTTTTCTTACTCGTCGCAAATAATCCGCCAAACTTATGCTCCACTGCTGCTCTTGCAGATGCAAGTCTCGCGATAGGAACTCTGAACGGTGAACAACTTACATAGTTCAGTCCAAGCATGTGGCAGAACTCTATTGAATTCGGCTCTCCGCCGTGCTCTCCGCAGATTCCGACTTTTAAATCGGGTCTTACGCTTCTGCCTCTTTCCACGCCGACTTTCATAAGTCTTCCTACACCTGCCCTGTCTATAACCTGGAACGGGTCAACGGGTAATAATTTCTTCTTCAGATATTCGGGAAGGAATGAACCTATATCATCTCTCGAGAAACCGAATGTCATCTGTGTCATGTCGTTTGTACCGAATGAGAAGAACTGCGCATATTCTGCAATTTTATCCGCTGTGATTGCCGCTCTGGGAATTTCAATCATGGTTCCGATAAGGTGAGCAATTTTTTTCAAACCGAATTTTGTGATTACTTCTTTATATATTTTCTGAACTATTTCGTATTGATTTTTTACTTCGAGGTCAATTCCTACAACAGGTATCATAATTTCCGGGAAAGGTTTCTTTCCTTCTGCAAGTAATTCCGCTGTTGCTTCCAGTATTGCCCTCACCTGCATTTCGGTGATTTCGGGATAAGTGATTCCGAGCCTTACACCGCGGTGTCCGAGCATCGGGTTATTTTCGTGAAGCTTATCCGCGCGCGCATTGAAATCCTCAAATGAAATTCCGAGACTTTCCGCAAGCTTTTCTCTCTGCTCGGGATTTTCGGGAACGAATTCGTGAAGCGGCGGGTCGAGCGTCCTGATTGTTACAGGATATCCGTCCATTGCAAGCAATGTTCCTTTGATGTCTTCTTTTACGTGCGGGAATAATTCACTCAAAGCATTTCTTCTTTCGGCTTCCGTGTCCGACATAATCATTTTTCTGAGCAGGAATAATGCCTTCCCAGCACCTTCTCCATAAAACATATGCTCTGTTCTGAAAAGTCCGATTCCTTCTGCGCCGAATACTCTTGCTTTCGCCGCGTCTTCTGGTGTATCTGCATTCGTGCGGATTTTCAGCACTCTTACTTTATCGCAAATTTTCAGAAACTCAACAAGTGTCGGGTTTTCCGCATCCACATCAATCATAGGAACCTGTCCCTGGTAAACGTAACCTCTTGTACCGTTAAGTGAAATCCATTCGCCTTCTTTAATCGTATAACCGCCGACCGTAAATTCTCTTTTTTCCATATCTACTTCAATCGCGCCTGCACCTACGATACAGCATTTTCCCCAGCCGCGTGCAACAAGTGCCGCGTGTGATGTCATTCCGCCGCGTGCAGTCAGGATTGCTTCTGCCGCTCTCATGCCTTCGATATCTTCGGGATTTGTTTCTTCTCTCACGAGTACAACCTGTTTTCCGTTCTTTGCCCATTCAACTGCATCATTGGCTGAAAATACAACCTGTCCTGTAGCTCCGCCCGGACCTGCAGGCAAGCCTTTTGCAATTCTATTTGCTTTAACTTCTTCTGCCGCTTCGAGTATCGGGTGAAGTAATTCATCCAGCTGTTCGGGTCTTACTCTCGTTACTGCTTCTTCTTTTGTGATTAATTTTTGCTTGAACATATCCACTGCCATTTTCACTGCTGCCGCTCCGTTGCGTTTACCGACTCTGCACTGTAACATATAAAGCGTTCCGTCCTGAATCGTGAATTCCAGATCAAGCATATCGTGATAATGTTTCTCTAAACTTTTCTGAATTTTATCTAGTTCTTTATAAACTCTCGGCATACCGAGTTCGAGTGAAACGAGATTTTCGTTATGCTCACTTTTTCCAACTTCATTAATCGGATTCGGAGTTCTGATTCCTGCGACAACATCTTCTCCCTGTGCGTTTACAAGCCACTCACCGTAGAAATTATTTTCACCTGTTGCAGGATTCCTTGTAAATGCAACTCCCGTTGCGGATGTGTCACCAGTATTTCCGAATACCATAGACTGCACGCTTACAGCGGTTCCCCATTCATCGGGAATGCTTTCTATTCTTCTATAAGAAATCGCTCTCTTACCCATCCAGCTCTGGAATACCGCACCTACCGCTCCCCAGAGTTGTTCCATTACATCTTCCGGAAATGGTTTTCCAAGAACTTCGAATACTTTTGCTTTGTAAATTTCAACCAATTGTTTCAAATCATCTGCCGATAAATCCGTATCGAGTTTATATCCTTTGTCGGATTTCATTTTATGAAGCTCTTTTTCAAGCTGGTGTCTTACGCCTTTGCCTTCGGCAGGTTCAATTCCTGCTGCTTTTTCCATCACTACATCAGAATACATTTGTATAAGTCTTCTCTGCGAATCATAAACAAATCTCGGATTTCCTGTTTTTGCAATAAGTCCTTCACGCGTAATATCGTTTAATCCTACGTTCAGAACAGTCTCCATCATACCAGGCATAGAACTTCTTGCACCCGAGCGGACTGAAACGAGCAAAGGATTATCTTTATCGCCGAATTTTGCACCCATTTGCTTTTCTACTTTAGCGAGTGCAGTGAGGACCTGTGATTTTAATTCTTTTGGATATTTTTTCTTATTGTCATAATAAGCCGTACAGACTTCCGTAGATAACGTGAAACCTGCCGGGACCGGCAAACCGATGTTTACCATTTCTGCAAGATTGGCACCCTTACCGCCAAGGAGGGTTTTCATATTTGCTTTACCATCTGCTTTTTTTCCACCGAAATAATATACATATTTTTTAGGCATACTAATAATTCCGTTTAATTTTGAAAAGTAACTGTTAAATTAACGATTTTGAATAAGAGAATACAGGCAAAAATATGTGAAGATTAGCTCCCGAAACTCAATTCTATCTATATAAAGTAACGATTTTTTGTCAATAAAAATTTAAGAAACAGTGAAAAAATCGTAAAAATATCAATATTTTTTAAAAATCCGCAAGATTCCGGATATATATTTTGACCTATATAATTATAATTGAATTATTATATTAAATAAAATCTAACCAGCATAACAGCTATGAAAAAAGTTATTTTTATCATCTGCTTTTTGTTACTTTTCGGAAATGGATATTCGCAATGGGAACAGGGCAACGGAATTTATGGAGTAGCCACTAGATCTCTTGTTGTTTCAGGAAATAATTTATTTGCAGGCACGGGCAGTTCTGATGGAAATTCAACTGGTGTATTCCTATCAACAAATAATGGACAAAGTTGGACTCAAACCGCACTGAATGATAAAATTATTTATTCCCTTGCCATTTCTGGTAATAATATTTTTGCAGGAACTTGGGTTTATGGAATATTTCTTTCAACAAATATCGGTCAGACCTGGATACAAACAGCTTTGAATAATGAAAATGTTTATTCTCTTGCAATTTCAGGAAATAATATATTTGCAGGAACAGAAGACGGGGTTTATCTTTCCACAAATAACGGACAAAATTGGACTCAAAAAGGTTTGGAGAATATCAAGGTAAACACTTTTGCCATTTCAGGAAATAATATTTTTGCGGGAACCGGCAGTGTGTATGATACAGCTGGAGTTTATTTCTCATCAAATAACGGGCAAAACTGGTCGCAAACCTCTTTGAATAAAGTTATTTATTCTCTTACTATTTCAGGAAATAATGTTTTTGCGGGAACCTTTTATGAAGGAGTTTACCGTTCCACAGATAATGGTCAAACCTGGACTCAGACCTCTTTAAATAATAAAGATGTTTATGCTCTTATCAGCACAGGAAGCGAGATAATTGCAGGTACATATTATCTATATGGATCAGGTTGTGTTTTTACATCTACAAATAATGGAGATAACTGGACTCAAACTACTTTGAATTCGCAGTATACTTATGCTCTTGCTATCTCAGGAAATAATATATTTGCCGGAACTGAAAATGGCATATTTCTCTCCACAAATAATGGTAGTCTGTGGACTCGAACTTCTTTATCCAATATTACAATTACATGCATTGCCGGGGCAGGAAATTATATATATGCAGGCACATCATATTATTGGGGAATTTGGATTTCGACAAATAATGGACAAAACTGGACACAAGGTGGAATGCAATCATATACTATAAATGCTCTTGCCGCAACAGGAAATAACGTATTTGCGGGAAGAGGAAACGTCTTTCGTTCGACAAATAACGGTGTTTACTGGTCTGAAACAACTTTATCTAATCATGGAGTTTATTCTCTTGCTATTTCAGGAAACACTGTATATGCTGGAACAAGTGATTATAGTGGTGTTTTTTTCACAACAAATAACGGGAATAATTGGACTCAAACAAGTTTGAATATTGGGTATATTTATTCACTTGCAGAATCAGGCAATAATATATTTGCGGGAAGAGAAGCTGGTGTTTATCTCTCTACAAACAACGGACAAAACTGGTTTCAAACTGGTTTGAATGACCAGCAGGTTTTTTCTCTTGCTTGTTCAGGAAATACTGTTGTTGCAGGAACATTTCATTCCGGTGTTTTATTATCCACAAATAATGGAGTTAACTGGAATCAAACTGCTTTAAATAATTATATTATAGACGCACTTTCGATTTCCGGAAATTATATTTTTGCAGGAACCAGAGATTGCGGAGTTTATTTTTCATCTAATAATGGTGCAAGCTGGGTTCAAAAAAATCAGGGATTCGGTTGTAATCCCGGTATTAGATCTCTAATCATAATAAATAATTACATATTCGCAGGAACCGTAGGAAATTCTGTTTGGCGGCGATCTCTCTCAAATATAATAGGAATTCAAAGTATCAATTCAAACATCCCCGACAAATTTTCTCTTTCCCAGAACTACCCGAACCCGTTTAACCCGACTACGAATATTAAATATCAGATTGCTAAAAATAGTTTTGTTACACTTAAAGTTTACGACATCCTCGGAAAAGAAATCACAACACTTGTTAACGAAAAACTTCAACCCGGTGAATACGAAGTTCAATTTCCAAATGTGCAAGTTGCAAATGTACAATTGCCAAGCGGAGTTTATTTTTACAAACTCGTTGCCGGGGATTTTTCGGAGACGAGGAAAATGATACTATTGAAATAAACAGGCGCAAACTACAAAAGTCTAAATCTATAAAATATAAAAATCCTTAAAGACAATTTTATTTTATAAACTCAGACTTTTGTAGTTTGTAATAAACACTAATCACCAACCTCTAACCACTATATATCCAGATAATTCTGCTCTTCTGTTTTAAATATCTGAAGCAGTTCCGCAGTGCTCTGCGCTTTTAGTAAATTGCTTCTGAACTCGTCTTTATTCATCAGCCTCGAAATCCTGCTCAGCAGTTTTATGTGAGTATTAAGCATGCTGTCTTTTCCTACGAGTAAAAATATGAATACAACTTTTTCGGAGTCTATTGAATCGAAATCAATCGGCTCTGCCAGCACGGCAAATGCCGCAACTATGTCGCTTATATCGTCCGATTTACCGTGAGGAATTGCAAACCCTTTTCCGACTCCCGTGGAAACGAGTTTTTCCCTTTCGAACACTACTGCCCTCACTTTTTCAACATCGGTTATTTTTCCCGACTTGTTTGCAAGGTCAACCATCTTGTTAATCGCATCCATTTTATCTTTGGCTTCCATTCTCAACGCTAAAACATCTTCCGTTAAAATATCACTGATTTTCATAATAAAAATAATTTGTAAATTTTTTTCTATAAAATTTTATTCAGCTTATATATGCCGAAATTTTTTCTTTGTATTCTTCGAGTAATTTTTCCGCTTTCTCGGCGGTGTCGCTTTCGACATTCAGATGCACCAGGTCCCTCGCTTTATCGGGAATGCACAATACAACATCCGTGCTGTCAAGGAATATTTTCACTCCGTCTATGAGCTGCTGCCTGTAATTCATCGTATCTTCCATGAACTTCCTCATTATCTTTCCTTTTTCCTCGCGGGTGCATTCCAGGTTGATTTTTCTCCTGTACAGTTTCGGAATTATCTTATCCACTTCCTCGATATTCATTTTTATTTTTGCGCTCATCTCGAGTATCTTCGCTATCGCAAACATGCCGTCCGTTGCATAAAGGAAATCGGGAAAGAAAACTCCCCTTCGCGTGCCGCCGACGAATTTAACGTCATTATCCTTGCAGGAAGTCATCATTGCATGGTGGGAATCTTTAACCCTGATTACTTCAACTCCGAATTCATCCGCAACCAGGTCAACTTCCCTGCTCGCCTGCACCGGGACCGCTATTTTCTTTACATCCGGCGTTGCCATTAAAAACATTTTCAATACAATTACAAGAAACCTGTCGTCGTCGAACAGCCTTCCCTCGTGCGATGCCAGCCATATTTTCTCCCCCCCCGCATCAATCATGAATCCTATATCGAAATTCAGCGACTTGACCACGTATGAAAAATTATCGATTGCTTTTTTAAATTCATCCCTGTCGCGCGTGATTTTATCTTTATCCAGATGCGCCGACAGGGAAACCACTTCGCAGTTAAAATCACCGAGTATGTTCGGGAATATAGTTGAAGCAATCCCGTATGAATAATCCAGCACGATTTTAAATTTCTTTTTCTTAATCACATCCACATCGAGCCGTGAAAGAAAATGCTCGCGGTATTTTACATTCGTTCTTTCGGGAAATCTTAAAGTCCCCACATTATCGAAATTTGCTCTCTGGTATTCCTCGCTGAAAAATAATCTTTCGATTCCTTTCGTTTTGCTCGTGGATAAATCCCTTCCGTCTTTATCGAAAAATATTATATCGGTTGTTCCTCTGTCGAACGGTGATTTTCTCACGAATATCCCGCCCGAGCCGTTTCCGTTTTTCAGCTCCTGTCTTAAAATCGGAATGGGTATTACCTGCAGGTCATTTACATTCACTCCCGAAGAAAGTATACCGCTCGTGATGGAGCGCTTAATCATGTTCGATATGTCGTCTATATCCCTGCCGACCATTACCTGCTTATTCATTCCGAGCGAAGCGCCGTAAACCGCGCCCAGCTTTGCACCGAACTCGGGATTAATCTGGAGGTTCGATAAACCGGTAATTCTTGAATCCGTGAACAGCTCGTTAAAGAATGTATCTTCCTGAATCAGGCTTCGCGTTATCTTTGAATTGTTATCGATTTTCTTCTTGTCCCAGATTTTTATGCTGGAACTTACAAAAACATTTTTTCCGATAAAGCAGTTATCGCCGATGAAAACAAAATCATTTATCCTCGAATTTTCTTCTATGGTGCAATTCTGTCCGATTACATCGAATAATATTTTTGCCTTGGCTTTAATTGTAACATTATCCCATATAACCGAATTTTTTATCTCGCTTCCTTTTTCAATCGTAACGCCGCTGCCTATTATGCTGTTTTCTATATATGCTCCGAACTCGATATTTGCATTACTGCCGATTAAATTGCTTCCGCTCTTTTCGAAATTAATATAGCCGAGCTTGTTATTCAGAACATCGAGATTGGAATTTATATATTCCTCGAGCGTTCCCACATCGCGCCAGTAGCCTTTGCTGTTATATCCGTGTATTTTTATTTTATTTTCAAGAAGCAGAGGGAATAAGTCTTTCGAGAAATCAAAGCTTTCCCCTTCGGGAATGTATTTGAAAACTTCTTTATTGAAATAATATATGCCAGTATTTATTGTATCCGAAAAAACTTCCGAAGATGACGGCTTCTCGAGAAATCTTACTATTTCGTGATTGCTGTTTGTCAGGACTATTCCGTACTGAAGAGGATTCTCGTGACCGTAAAGTGAAATTGTTGCGACAGATTTTTTTTCTTTATGGAAATTGTAGAAATTTGAAAGATTAAAATTTGTCAGCACGTCGCCGCTTATCACAAGAAAATCATCTTTGATGAATTCTTCTGAAAGCTTTACTGCACCTGCGGTCCCGTAATCCCTGTCAGGCGTAACATAACGCAGATTAACACCATACCTGCTCCCGTCGCCGAAAAATTTCCTTATAATTTCGGGCTGATAGTAAAGAAGCATTGTGTAATCGGTAATGTTATGGTTCTTAAGCAATGTAAACAAATGCTCGAGCATCGGCTTATTTACAATCGGAACCATAGGTTTCGGGATATTATTTGTCAGAGGTCTCAGCCTCGTCCCGAACCCGCCTGCCATAATAACAGCTTGCATAAAGTTTTATTTATCTTTTTTTTCTTCTTTTTTGAAATCAAATTTTACATCAGGAGGAGTGTCCGAGCCTTCTTTTCCCTTGAAATATTGTTTTTCCTTGAATCCGAATATCTTCGCCATTATCAGCGTCGGGAAAGAGCGGACACTTGTGTTATATTCCTGTACTGCCTCGTTAAATTTTCTTCTCTCGACTGCAATCCTGTTTTCTGTTCCTTCAAGTTGTGACTGCAGCTGCAAAAAACTTTCATTCGATTTTAACTGCGGATAATTTTCAGTCACGACAAGCAATCTCGAAAGTGCAGATGATAAATTGTCCTGTGCTTTCTGGTATTTTGCAAATTTTTCCGGGTCATTCAAATCATCTGCGGTAATTTTTGTCTGTCCAACACGGCTTCTCATCTCAGTTACTTCCGTCAAAACGCTTTTTTCAAAATCTGCCGCGCCTTCTACTGTTTTTACAAGGTTCGGAATAAGATCGGCTCTTCTCTGATATTGATTTTCGACCTGCGACCATGCCGAATTTACTTTTTCCTGCAAACTTACAAGTGTATTGTATCCGCATCCGTAAAAATTAGATGCAAAAAGAATAAATAATAAGAATATTGTAATTTTTAATGTAATTGTTTTCATACTGAAAATTTAATTGACCATAAAAATACTGAATTTAAACCATTAAAAAACCACATAAAGATATTAATTTTTAGAATTGCTTTTACTTGCAATTTGTTACAAATTTGGAAAAATCATTAAAAATTAA
>PMIW01000238.1:43833-45249 GCA_003158365.1 Ignavibacteriota bacterium
CTTGCAATTGCATTCTGGCTGAAAGATATACCAACGCTTTATCAGCCAATTGAGCCCGAAACATATAATTTCGAGCTCGGTCCGGGGTATTACAGATTTAAAATCCAGTCGTACTGCCTTAAAGCCGGTACTCACGGTCCGACAAAAGGCGCGGGCTACCTGCTTGCTCCGCTGAAAGGCAAGCGTTCCGACCTCGTTTATAATATAGTCGAGCGCTCGGTTGACCATCCCGAAATCGAGCAGCACGATGTACAGGTTTTGCTGTGGGGAATAATTTATAATGAAAAGTTTACAGATTTCCCGCTTGATTTTCAGAATAGGGTAAGACCTTTAATGACTACTGCAGAAATAGCGGATATGAGCCTCGACATAAAAAGCCTTCCCTATGATGCAATGCCAGATGATGTGAAAGATATCGCTAAATATTATTCAAACCTCAGACAGCAGCTTACTGACCCGAACATAACATATAACCAGCTCGAAAATTCCACGATGCTTAGCGGTTATCTTCCCGATGAGCCTTTTTCAAAAGTTGTTCAAAACGGCAACTGGGCTTATGTAGGAAACGGATTTTATATGCGGGATTTACCGATTGAATATCCAACTTCCATTATAGAAATTTACAGACCGACAGTTATAACCGTTACAAGGGACGATAAAAGCAGAATCACCGAACTCAGCAATAACGGCTATGGAATACAAATCGCTTATGATGATGACCCGGGAAAAGATGTAATAAATTTCGGTGATAAAGGCATCTATCCGATATGGAGATTTAAAACAATCACTCTCACAAGTCCGAACCCCGATGAAGGAGCGGTTATTCAAAATGCAGGCTGGGCTTTAAAAGATAAAGGCGAACAGATAAAAAATTACCCGGGAACGGTTACGAATGAATCCTTCGACCCGATTTATTCTCAGTATGTGGAAAGATTAAAAAATGAAAAAACAGAATCAGGACTTTATAATGAATATTTAAAGGACAAAAAACTTCACCCGGGAGCGGGTGCTGATATAGATTTTGACGGGTTTTTCCCGAATAAAGATTTTAATGCGGACCAGCACATTCACGACGGTTTGAAAGTTGCATTGAATCCTATGGATAAAAAAGGACAGATGGGCTGGATAGATAAACATTTCGGAATGGTGTGCGAATGGTGGAACCAGGCATCGAGCGCGCTTGGAGGAGAAGAAAATGTTGATAACAGTCCGAAAAAAATCGACATCAGCAAAACCCCCGCCGTACCTGCAACAAACGGCATGCAGAGACTGATACCTTCGAGAAGAAAACAGAATAAATAAAGAAGTTTTTAAAAGGAATTAAAAAAGGAAAGAAGTATATTTTGTTTCTTTCCTTTTTTTTATTTTCTAATCTTTAATCTTCAAATCCGTGTTCTTTGCGTCCCGATAAAGCGA
>PMIW01000220.1 GCA_003158365.1 Ignavibacteriota bacterium
CCGTGGTCGCCGGGATTGAACACTCCCAGAATACTTTTTGAAGATAAAACAGCAGAGACAGGATAACATCCGCCTGATAATGCTTTTCCGATTGTTACCATATCCGGCCTGATTCCTTCGTATTCAAAAGCAAACATTTTTCCGCTTCTTCCGAGTCCCGACTGAATTTCATCCGCTATGAAAAGCACATTGTTNNACCGCCTTCACCCTGAATCGGCTCTACTATAAACGCAACTGTGTTCGGTGAAATTGCTTTTTCAAGTGCATCAGCATTTCCGTATTCAACTATTTTAAATCCTGGTGTAAATGGTCCGAATCCGTCTTTGTATTGTTCTTCTGTCGAGAATGTTACAATTGATATTGTCCTGCCTGCAAAGTTATTTGTACACGCTATAATTTCTGCCTGACCTGCCTGAACGCCTTTTACTTTATATCCCCATTTTCTTGCGGCTTTAAGCGCTGTTTCAACCGCTTCCGCACCTGAGTTCATAGGCAATACCATTTCAAAACCCGTCAGCTCGCAAATCTCCTTACAAAGCAATGGCAGCTGGTTATTTCTGAATGCGCGCGAAGTAAGCGTAANNGGATGGCAATGCCCCTGGTTTACAGCAGAATATGCCGCAAGACAATCAAGATATTTGTTGCCGTCAACATCCCAAACCCAGACTCCCTGAGCTTTTTCGATTACCACATCGAGCGGATGATAATTATGGGCTCCGTATTTTTCTTCAATTTCTATATAATCTTTTGTGTTCATAAGGTTAAAATTAAATTTATTATTATATAATTTATAAAATATCAAATTTGAAAATCAGAATCGACGNNAAAAGAGTAGTTGAAAGTTGAAAGATTATAACTTTCATTGCGATTTATATACTTCCCGAACCAGCTCTTCATACTCCTTCGACATTTCAATGTGTCTTCTTTCAAAAACTATCTTCGCAGTCGAAAGCGCTTCTTCGAGTTTGTATTTAACAGGCTGACTCCCAAGAATATACCACGCAAAAGAATCTATCTGTTTATCAGGAAATCCTCCGCCTGCAACATTCGCAAATATTCCGGCTATCGTACCCGTGTTCAGCATCGTATTAATCCCGAACTTCGAATGGTCTCCGACTATGCTTCCGAGAAATTGCATACCCGTATTAATCTGCTCAGCTCCGAAATTCACACGGATTTTCGAATAATTATTCTTAAGGTTGCTCGTAACAGTATCCGCTCCGAAATTCACGAACGGACACGCATATGTATTCCCTATAAATCCGTCGTGCTGTTTGTTCACGTTTGAATGAAAAATCGAACCCGAAATTTCTCCTGTAACTTTGCAGCCCGTACCGAAACTGCAGGGTCCGTAAATCTTCGCACCCGCTTTAATAACGACATTCTTCCCTATATATGCAGGACCTTTTATATATGTAAACGGCTCAATCCTTGAATTATCATCTATAAATATCATTCCATCCTCTGCATCAAGTACTACATTTGGAAAAATATTAGCGGATCTTGATATAAGTATATTTTTTAAATTGGCTGCCGAAGCTTTCGATTGAAAACTTTTTTTCTTTTTATTTTTGCTTAAAATTGCAAGGTCATCATTTAGCATTTTACCCGTGTGCTTTACTATATCCCACGGATAATGAAAAATAATTACCGAATATTTTTCCATTATCTCTTTGTCCTCGAACAGTTCAAGATAATCAAAATCCTTTACTTCGAGAGAGTTGTCTATATTTTTGTTTTCGATTTTGTGTTTCAGGTATGTCAGCTTATCTTTTGATATCTTTGCACAAATAATTTTACCCTCATTCATCAGTGCCGAATTCCACTTCATTTTCTTCAACACCCATGCTAAATATTTCTCGTCAAATATCACACAACCGTTCATGAATATATAATCTTCTTTTTCTATTTTATTTATCTTCTTTCCGCGGTTCTCCAGTTCCGTCAGGGGCAGGAGTAAATTTCTGCAATGAATTGAAATTTTATATTTTGACGGAAGAAACTGTTCGAGTCTCTCCCTGTTTGTATAAATGCCGGTAACAATATCGTATACAGGTCTGAGTAGAGAAAGCGGCGAAAGACTGCCGTAAAAACTGTCTTCGAAAATTAAAATATTCATTTTTGTAATTAATAATTAGTAATTAATAAAAACTTTCATTTCTTATTATATAATCCTAAAATCCTTTAATCCTATAAATCCTAATTCAGACAATTTATCCTAATAAAAAAAGCCAGCAGAATTAATCCCGCTGGCTTAAAATATATTTTATAAATTAAAATAATTTATTCTGCAACTTTTTTTGTTGGTCCATATTTCTTTAAGTATTTTTCAACTCTTCCGGCTGTATCAACTATTTTTTGAGTCCCGGTGAAAAATGGGTGGCATAATGAGCATATTTCGACTTTTATTTCCGGTACGGTCGAGCGTGTAGTAAACAAAACTCCGCGATTCTCACCGCAGTTGCAAATCACGTTACATTTATAATATTTCGGATGAAAATTCTGTTTCATATTTTTCTTTAAACAAATTTCTAATAAGAGAGTAATTTAATAAATTTTAACTAGATTTTCAAGGGAGAGAAAACAAAGACATAAAGAATTCTTAAATAACAGCTGATTTTGATTAATTTTTAATGATATTGTCTTTTTTATAGTATAAGTAATTAATCCGTTCAATATTTTTCTTCTATTATATTGTAATTACATATAATTAAATACATTTCAAAATTTAATAATATTTATTAAATTATACTATAATATTAAAATATATTTGCCAAGAGTATGAAAACTGTTTGTGCCACGATATTTAATTTATTATTTCTTACTATTTATTGCTCCGCCCAGATATACTCCACGCACAACTATATACCTGAAGATGGTATTTCAACAAGAACTATTTATGATATCACGCAGGACAACACAGGTAGAATGTGGTTTTCTACCGGGCTTGGCATTTCCCGATATGATGGTTACAAATTTGAAAATTACAATTTTTCAAAAGAGGTATACAAGATTCCGTACAGAAGGATAATAACAGACGAGAAAGGATACGTTTGGAGTACTCCTTATTATACAAATGATTCAATCCGGGTTTTTAATAATACTCAATGGGTGAGCTTACCGCCGCCGGATCAAACCACAAAATTTCTTGAAACCGTTTCATTCGATTTATATTATGAAAATGATAATCCCGTTATCTGTCTGGGAACAAGCGAAGGCATCTTCATCAAAAAAAACGATACATGGAAAAACTACACTGTTAATGACGGGCTAATCAGCAATGAAGTTTTAAATGTTTGTGCCTATAATAAGAAATTTTATATCTCAACCAAAAAAGGATTATCTGTTTTTAATTCAGGTTCATTTGATAACTCACTAAATAAAATCATTTCCACAAAACCTGAATTCGTATTAAAAGTATATTTTCAGAAGATAATTCCAAATATAAAAAATGAAGCAGCAAGAATATGGATTCTTTTGCCTGATAAACTGGGCTATATTGAAAATGAAAGTTTTCACGTATTAACAACCGATTTTGAGATTCCCGATTTATCGAATTATTTCAGTTCTTCTTTGGTCATAGATAATAAAAATAATGTATATTTTGGGAGCGGATATGTAAAATATTATATAAATATTGAAAAGGGTAATGTCGTAAAACTGTTTAAAGAAAACGGATTCGTTTCAAACGGCTGCACTTCAATATTTCTTGACAGAGAAGAAAACTTGTGGGTATCCGATACAAGAGGATTAAGTAAATTAAACAGTCTTGCATTCTTCAATCATAACAGCAGTATTGGTTTACAGGAAGATGATGTCTCTGCTGTGAATGAGTTAATTCCCGGGAAATATATATTCGGGCATAATTACGGAATAACAATATTGCAAAACTATAAATACAATTACATATCTTTAAGAACATTCAAAAATTACAGGCAAAATTCAAGCAGGGTTCTTGATATACAGAAGGATAAAAACGGAAATTTATGGTTAGCGGCATTAAACATGGGTATAGGAAAAATAGAGAAATCAGGGAATATTGAATGGATAAAAGTACCTGACTCTACAATGTTCTATTCTGTTATCCAGGATGATAACGGAAATATTATTGCTGGAGCAAATGACGGGCTATATATATATAAAAACGGCACTTTTGAGAAATATTACGAAAATTTATTACCTAAAATCCTGATAAGAAAATTGTTCAACTTAAAAGACGGTAAAATATGGGCTGCAACATTAAGGGGAATATATGTTCTAGGGGATGAAAAAGTAAAGTACATAAAAGCTGAAAACAACATACAGGCAAATAGTGTATTCTCAATTTTCAGAGATAACAGAAACCGTATTTTTGCCGGAACACTTGATGGTTTGTATATCATTCAGAATGATTCTATGATTAAATTCAATGAAAACAATTTTTCAATAGATAACGCAATCTATGCGATAGTGCAGGATAAAAACAATAATTACTGGATAGGTACCGATAAGAACCTTGTTTTTTGGGACGGGGGTAAAACCAAAAGAGAATATGATTCAAAAAACGGTCTTGTTCCGGGTCAAATCAACAGGGCGGCATTGTTTTTTGATTCATCGGACAGACTCTGGATTGGAACCGATATGGGAGTTTCCCTTTACATTTCGGAATTGGATAATATAAAATCGTATATCCCAAAAGTTGAATTACTGGGTGTACTTGAAAATGGTGCAGACTATTATCCTTTTAATGGTGAAATGAGTTTTGGAAATAAAAATAACAATTTAAAGTTCTTATTCAGGGGAATATCCTTTGTAGATGAAAATTCAATAGAATATAAAATTAAACTCGAAGGATTTGATGCCGACTGGGTTAATGTAAAACAACATCAAATCGAGGATGTCGTTTACGAGAATTTAAAACCGGGGAATTACGTATTTAAAGTAAAAGCCAGAAACAATTCGGGAGAATGGAGTAATGAAGTAGCTTCAAAAACAATTACCATAGAAAATCCTCTTTATTTGAAATGGTGGTTTGTAATTATTGAAGTCTTTTCCATTATACTGATATTAATTTATAGCAACAGGTTATATAATAAAAAACAATATTTAAATAAGCTTGAAAAAGAAGTAGAAAAAAGAACGGAAGAACTTAATAAATCCAAAAATGATTTAATATTAGTAAATGAAAATCTGGAAGAACGTGTGAAGCAAAGGACAAGTGAACTTGAAGACAGTGAAAAAAAATTCAGAGAACTTGTCGAGTTATTGCCTGAAACAATATTTGAAACTGACCTCGATGGTAATTTTGTTTTTGTTAACGATGCCGGGCTTAAAAAATTCGGATATACGACAGAAGATTTATATAATAAGATATCTGTCTTTGATATNNCCTGTTTATATAAATTCTGTTCCTGTAATAAAAAAGGGTGAAATAACGGGAACCAGGGGCATTGTTATTGATATGACAGGCCAAAAGGCAATCGAGGAAAAACTAAAAATTCTTACTGATGAACAAAAAGAACTATTAGCCACGAAAGACAAATTCTTTTCAATAATAGCACACGACCTCCGGAATCCGTTTACAGGATTATATGCATTTACCCAGGTCCTGCACGAAGAGGCTCCTAATTTATCTAAAGAAGAAATATTGAGTTATTCAGGTCATTTAAAAAAATCAGCAGAAAACATTTTTAAACTTCTTGAAAATCTCCTGCAGTGGGGAAGGTTACAAACCGGTAAGCTGGAAGTAAAAGCAGAGAAAATAAATCTTTTTGAAAAAGCAGAGAATAGCATAGCACTAATGTCAAATAATGCCATCAAGAAAGAAATATCAATTAAAAATTACATTGGAAACGATATATATGTGAAAGCAGATAGTTTTATGCTGGATTCAATAATTCAGAATCTGCTTATGAATTCAATAAAATTCACTCCAAGAAAAGGCAGAATAGAATTCTTTTCTGAAAAATCGGGAAATATCATTAATGTATCTGTATCGGATACCGGAATAGGAATGACCAAAGAGCAATTGGAAGATATATTCAGATTAGATAAACGCAATACTACATTAGGTACGGAAAATGAACCCGGTACTGGATTGGGTGTAATACTTTGTAAAGAGATGATTGAAAAACAAGGAGGAACACTAAACATTACATCTGAAATCAACAAAGGTTCAACTTTTAAATTCAGCCTGCCGGTAGAATAGGTTTTGAAATTTAAATATTTAATAAAAAGATACGGCAGTGTTCTTTTTTTTGAATACCTGAAGTGTATCTATTGATAACCTCGTCCCGACTGCAAACATAAAATCCAAAAAATACTTCGTGTTAAATGAACCAACGGTTTTATCTAATTTCCCGTATGTACTATCTGTAAATGCACAGCTGTATATTACAACGGGGTAAGGGATTTTATAGATTTCGAGAGAATTATTTCTTATAGAATGATAGGACATATATATCCTCATAGAATCATAACTTGTCATATCTATTGTATCTGTCACAATATCTAAAAAACAAGGGTCCGGCCACGTGCAAAATAATGTACCGTAATTATAAACGTGATAACTTAAAACCCATCCTGTATCCGGTGTAGGGGGATTGTTTATATTAGAAACAGGCGTGGAATCATCCTTGCAGCTTACAATATATATCAAAAATAATGAGAAAAGAATGAATGTAATTTTTTTCATATAGTTAAATTAAAATTAATTTAGAATTAATAACTATAGATAAAGAAATCAGATTAAACTATTTACAATTTTTGAAGTTATCAATGAATTAATTAATATTTTACTTTTCCCGCACAGTAGCCGGCTTTCCCCTGTTGTTTAATTTCTCTACACTTTTTCTTTAATCCAAAGAACAAAGTGTAGAAATATTAAATAAAATACTGTATATTTCATCAGGAGTGTAGAACTCACGACAATTCAAGAGAAAATTTATTCTCACCGGAAAATAAATAAACATAAATTTTCGACAAAATAATATTAATCTGTCAATCCGGAAGATATTAATTTTTTTAATAAATTATAATTTTATGGAAGAATTTTAATTTTCTAATATAAATTATTAACAATTAATTTTTACAGCAATATGAAAAATCTGAATAGAAGGGATTTTTTCAAAACAGCGGCACTCGGCGCTACTATAGCAACTCTGGGAGCTTCTTCCGTTAAGGGAGCCGAAAAAATACTCTCGGAAAACAGAATCGGCATTCTTGTCGATACCGATGTCTGCGTTGGATGCAGGCATTGCGAATGGGCCTGCCGTACAGCTCATAATTTACCGACTCCCGACCTTGAGACCTATTCCGATAATTCGGTTTTTATAGAATACAGGCGTCCCGATGCTACAGCACTGACCGTAGTAAATGAATTTGAAAACGATAACAATTCCCTGCTTCCGATATACGTAAAAACACAGTGCATGCATTGCGAGCGTCCCGCCTGCGTTTCCGCCTGCATAGTAGGTGCATTGACAAAAGGCGAAGACGGAAGTGTAATATGGGATACGAATAAATGTATTGGCTGCAGGTATTGCATGGTTGCCTGCCAGTTCCAGATTCCGACTTATGATTACGACAGGTCTATTGACCCGCAAATCAGAAAATGTGATTTATGCCACGACAGAAGAACCAGCGGCAAGCTGCCCGCCTGCGTTGAGATTTGCCCGAATGAAGCATTGTTGTTTGGCAAGCGCAGTGAAGTTTTAAGAGTGGCAAAAAACAGGATAAAAAGAAAATCGGATGTTTATATAGACCATATATATGGTGAACAGGAAATCGGCGGAACATCGTGGATGTACATTGCAGGTAAAAATTTCGAAAAACTTAAATTGCCTCCTCTGGGAAACAGTCCCGCTCCGGGTATATCGGAGTCAATTCAGCACGGCATATTTGCATACTTCGTTCCCCCTGTTACTTTATATGCACTGCTTGGCACGATGATGTGGCTTACTAAACGGCGTAATAAGGATAATGATGATAATGAAAATGTTGACGTAAAAAAAGACGGGAAAGGAGAAAAATCATGATACCGTGGCCTGTTAAATACAGATTTTTCACTCCGGGTGTTATTATACTTATAATCATTGCACTAAACGGACTTGCTTTTTTGGCAGTCAGATTTTTTAGCGGATTGGGAGCAGTAACCAATCTCGATAATAATACACCGTGGGGATTGTGGATTGGCGTGGATGTTGCCGCAGGTGTAGCCCTTGCCGCAGGAGGTTTTACTTCTGCAGCACTCGGACATATCATGCACCGTGAGCATTATCATGCAATTGTCCGCCCGGCTTTGCTGACTGCGATGCTGGGATATACTTTTGTTGCTTTTGCGGTTTGCGTCGATATCGGCAGATTTTATTACATATGGCATCCGCTGATAATGTGGAACGGAAATTCCGCGTTGTTTGAAGTAGGCATATGTGTAATGATTTATATGACGGTTCTTTATATAGAATTCCTTCCGATTGTTACGGAAAGATTTATGGGAAGGGTGGATTTACCGGAATTCCTGAGTTTCCTGAATAAACCGATTGATAAAGTTTTAAGATATCTCGACAGCCGCCTTAAATTAACAATGTTTGTATTTATTATTGCAGGGGTCGTGCTTTCCACTCTTCACCAATCTTCGCTTGGAACGCTTATGGTAATTGCAGGGCAGAAGATGCACCCGCTATGGCAGACACCTGTACTTCCGCTTTTATTCCTGCTCTCTGCGATTGCAGTGGGATTCCCGATGATTATTTTCGAGTCATTAATTGCTTCGCGCAGTTTTAAAATTAAACCAGAAATGAAAATATTGTCAAGACTTGGAGCGATGGTTGCCCCTATTGTCGGGATATATCTTGCGGTTAAAATAGGCGATATCTTTATCAGGGAAACTTTCAAATACATTTTGATATTTGATGCGACTGCGTGGATGTTTATTGCCGAGATGAGTTTATTTATAATTGCTTTTATACTTTTCCTTTCCAAAAAAATTACAAATTCACCTCTCGGTCTTTTCTCGGCATCCTTGCTTGTAATTGCAGGGGTGATGCTTAACAGGGTAAATAATTTTATAGTTGCTTATAAACCGTTTTTTAATCCAAGCGCATATTTCCCCTCATTCGGAGAAATTTCCGTTACTCTCGGATGTATAGCATTGCTTGTGCTTGTTTACAGGACTGTTGTAATGATTTTTCCCGTAATAACACAGGAACGAAAAGACCTTGTAAAAAAAATAATTGAAATTGAAAATTCAAGAGCAGGGAGTTTCAAATGAAAAAAATATACTTCATATTAATTCCTTTAATCCTGATAATATGCATTGCAGGTACATCTCTGCTGCCTCAGGTAAAAAAGTTAACTGCCGAAAAGGAAACTTTATCGGGTAAGAACAAAAAAAATAGTTCATCTGAAGTTACATCTGAACATATTGACAATAAACTGAATTGTAAATCCTGTCACTCAATTGAGTACCCGACAAAAAATGATCCCGGTCTTCGAAGCTGTCCCAGAAAAAGCATGGTATCGGATTTTCCGTCTTCGAGTGAAGGTCCGAATGTAGTTGCCATAAACGAAATGTCAGATAACTACGCAGGCGTTGTGTTTTCGCATAAAATACATTCTCAGATGTCTGAAATGTCCACGGGCTGCACGGGCTGTCATCATTACAATACAACCGGACCTGTTTTAAGCTGTAAAGAATGCCACGAGAAAAACCGTACGCGAGAAGACGTATCAGTACCCGATTTAAAAGCCGCATATCACCGCCAGTGCATGACGTGCCACAAGCAATGGAGCCACGAAAACGGATGCGGTTCAACATGCCATTTACGCAAGGGTTCGGAATATCAGAAAGCAAGCCTGCAGGATATTTCAAATAAAACACATCCCGTACTTACAGAGCCTGATAAACTCACGTGGGAAACCAATTTCGAACAGGGTAAAATTGTTACATTCTTTCATAACGAGCATAACAAGCTTTTCAAAATTAATTGCAAAAGCTGCCACAGCAGGGATAACTGTATTACCTGTCATGATTCAAAAATGCAAAAGGATTTCAATAAACCGATCAGAATTCAGAAATCTTTTGAGGAGCATCACAAACCGTGTGTCACCTGTCACGAGGGTAATACCTGTGAGAAATGCCACATGGAAAAGGAAATGACTCCATTTAATCACGGCAAATCAACGGGGTGGACTTTGAATTCGTATCACAGCCGTCTTGCATGTACAAAATGCCACGGCAACAGTATGCCGTATAAAAAGCTTGATAATAATTGTGTTTCCTGCCATAAGAATTTTATTGACGGAAAATTAGACCATAAAGTTATCGGTCTGGCACTTTCAGAAAACCACAGCGGGCTGGAATGTAATAATTGCCATAAAAACGGAAATTTTGTGCAGACTCCCGAATGTTCGATGTGCCATGACGATAAATCTTATCCCGCTTATTTACCGGGGAAGAAGGTGAAGAATAAAACACCAAATTCAGATTACACGACAAAACAATAACAATATGATTTTATATAGGTAAAATTTTGACTAAAAAGTTTTGTACTTAAATATTATATTATGTTTTAATCGGGATGTGGCGCAGCTTGGTAGCGCGCTTCGTTCGGGACGAAGAGGCCGCTGGTTCGAATCCAGTCATCCCGA
>PMIW01000050.1 GCA_003158365.1 Ignavibacteriota bacterium
ACAATTTAAGCAAGACTCAATACTAATGTTGCAGGTTCATATAATGGAAATATATCACACACTAGCTCCGGTGCAACAGATCAAAACCTTCCTGTATCAGGAATAGCTTCAGCTTATTATTACTACTCAGGCTCGGGAGATTTATCCAATATTTTAAACTGGGGCACAAATCCGGGCGGAACGGGAAATAATCCTTCTGACTTTGTTACAAATAATCAGGTCTTTAATATTGTAAATACGAACGATGTGATGTTAAATTCAGACTGGGTTGTATCGGGAACAAATTCAAAAGTTATTTTGGGCAACGGCATAGACCAGATTAATCTGACTATATCATCTTCGAATTCTTTAACAGGAATAATTGATCTTTCTGCATTAAGTAACCTGATACTCCAGAACAATACATCAAACCATACTTACGGCTCTGTCAGTTCATCAAGCACAATTAATTTTGCACAAAACGGATCCTATGTTATACCCTTAATGACTTATCCTAATCTGGCTTTAACCGGAGGTACAAAAACATTTTCTCCCGGCACAACAACAATTCAGGGAAATTTAACAGCCGATAATGTTTCCGGATTTAACGGCAGCGCTTCACCTTTTTCCACTGTTAACCTCGCCGGAAATTTTACTCTTTTAAACGGAACAAACTTCGGTCCCGAAACAAACCGGCTGACACTCGTTTGCAATGGCTCGTCTGCACAAACTCTAACAGGAAATAATAATGATTTCAATTTATTCAGAATTACCGTGAGCAATAGCGCAGGAGTGATTTTGTCGAATTCGGGCGGAACATCAAATATAAATCTCGGAAATGCAAGCGGCGGCGGATATACGCTGACACTCGGAAACCTGAATATTAACAACAATAACTTATCATTTTTTACAAACGGCAAAGCCATTATCACATCAGGCGGCACGGGAACTCTTACCTGCGGACCACTTGCTAATTTAAATATCAGCGGAAACGGAACTATCAGCATCGGTACATTAAAGTTTACAACCGGAAGCGAATCCATAAACAATCTTACTCTTAATATTTCCGGAACGGCTGATACTGTTACACTCGGAACCAATGCCGTAATTAACGGGTCACTAAACCTTTCGGGCGGTATATTGATTCTCGGTTCCAGTAATTTAACTCTCGGAAATTCCGCGACAATTTCAGGAACGCCGTCTTCAATAAATATGATAGATGCAACCGGAACAGGTCAGCTTATTAAAGGATTTTCCGGCGCAGGTTCATTTATTTATCCTGTCGGTAATAGCCGCGTATCTGCTGTTTACTCGCCTGCTACTCTTTCTTTTACATCAGGCACGTTTTCTTCTGCAACAGTCGGAATCTCTCTTGCAAATGTTAAATATACAAATAACAACAGCATTACAGATTATCTGAAAAGAAGCTGGACAGTTACTCAATCCGGTATCACCGGTTTTAGTTGCGATGTTTCATTTCAATATGACCCGGTCGATGTCACAGGGACGGAAGCAAATATTTATGTCGGAAAATACAGCACTTTCTGGGAAATAATAGGACCGGTCGATGCAGTAAATCATAAATTAATCGGTCTGGGTATTTCAGGTTTCTCGACATTTACAGGCGGTGAGCTTGGCGCAATGCCTGTTGACCTTGTTTCTTTCAGCGCGACAGTTCAGAAACAAATTGTAAAATTAAACTGGGCAACAAGCTCCGAAACCAATAACAACGGCTTTGAAATTCTCCGCACTCCTTTAAATAGTGAAGCCTGGAGCAGCGTCGGATTTGTAAAAGGCTCGGGTACAAAAAATACAATTACAAATTACAGTTTCTCCGATTGTAAACTTCCCTCGGGAAAATTCCGGTACAGGCTGAAACAAATAGATAATAACGGCAATTTTAATTATCATAATCTCGCATCTTTCGTAGAAATAGAAACGCCGAAGAAATTCGAACTGACTCAGAATTATCCGAATCCGTTTAATCCTTCGACAAAAATCGATTACGCACTTCCTTTCGATGCAAAAGTTAAACTGGTAGTGTATGATATGCTCGGCAGGGAAATATTAAAACCCGTTAACTCCGAACATAAAGCAGGATACTATACAATTGAAATAAATTCACCCGCGCTTTCCAGCGGAATATATTTCTACAGGTTAACAGCAGATATGAACGGCAATACGCAAACACTGACAAAAAGAATGCTAATGTTAAAATAACGAAAGTTATTTTAACATAGTCCCGATGTGCGTTCTACAGCATCCCGATTTATCGGGAAACGCAGTGAATCGGGATTGCGATTAAATAGATTTATTCTTTATTGAACAGCGGTAATAAAATTTATTACTGCTGTTTTTTTTAATTTATCTTATTGCTATTCTCTGCTTCCTGTATGGCTTAACTCTAAGCCTCTCAACTTCATTGAATCTCCCTATCAATTTATTTAATTTCTTTTGCTATGAAAAAGATTAAAATTGTTTCCATTTTTTTATTTATTGTTTTTATTGTCAACTGTTCCAGTGCACAGAATTCAGATTCATTAAAAACCTTTTACACGGGCGAAATTATTGTCACGTCGAATAATGAAGCCATTATAAAGACTGCAAGTACAATTGATATCGAAAAAACAAAAATTAATTCGGAAGATAATTTCTCGATTAATGAGTCTTTTACACGGCTTCCGGGTCTGATAATAGCACAAAATTCCAGAAATGAATCCCTGATTAAACTCAGAGGCTTCGACCAGAAGCAGACTGCAGTGTTCTTCGATGGCGTCCCGCTGTATATTTCATACGACGGTACTTTCGATTTCTCGCAGTTAAATTCCGCATCTATAGGAAAAATCACGATTTCAAAAAGCATGTCGTCTGTCCTTTACGGCATAAATACTCTCGGCGGCTCCATAAATATTATTACGGATGAACCCGTAAAAAAAATAGATACGTACGCAAAACTAATGTACGGAAATGTTTACGGAGGATTTGCAAAATCTTCGGGACTTTATAAATCCCTCTACTGGCTCGTGTCCGCTAACTATAATAAATCGGACGGATTTAATCTTCCTTCAGGTTTTGCACCGGCTAAAAACGAAAACGGGGATAAGCGCGATAACAGTTCATTTATTCAAAAAGGAGCAACTGTTAAAACCGGGTTAAAGCCAAATGCAAATTCGGACTTTATGCTTGAATTCAGCAGAACACTGAATTCAAAAGATGTCCCGATTCAGATTTACACAAGCTTCCCCAGATACTGGAAATATACGGACTGGAATAATTCGATTTTAAATTTCATTTCAAATTATAAAATCAGCGAAGCAATTAAGCTGAGGGCAAATGCCTATACCGTAAACAGCTATAATGTTCTGAATGCATACGATAATAATACTTACACAACTCAGACTAAAAATTCTTCGTTCACATCCACGTATGATGATTATTCGACAGGGGTTTCCCTTATTCCGGAATTAAATATCTCAAAGGTTTTTTCCGCTAAATTTGCCCTGCTGTATAAAAGAGATACTCACTACGACCAGGCAAATTATAATAAACCGAATAAGAAATTCTCTGCTGAGACTTACACATCAGGTGTTGAAAAGAATTTCCAGATTTCCAGCATCGATTTTATCACGGCACTCAATTTCAATTATCTGAATATCGTTTTCGCAAACGACAGCGCAACACGCCCCGGAATCACAACGTTAAGCGGGCATTTCGGCCTGGGAAAAAACATTACCGATAATATTTACCTCTATGCTCACATTTCGAATAATAAAAGGTATCCGACTCTTAAAGAATTATTTTCCGAACAACTTGGTAAAAGCATTCCAAATCCCGCACTGAACGAAGAACGAAGCTGGAGCGCCGAAACAGGTTTGAAATATAAAAACTCAAAAGCCGGGAATATTAATCTCTCCGTATTTTACTCCGATGTGCGCAATATGATTCTCGCAATCCCGGTTAATACCACGATGACCCAATATCAGAATACCGGCAAGGTCACTTTAAGCGGCTTCGAAATTAATTATCAAAATTCATTTCCGTTATTCGAACTTGAAACAAATTACACATATCTGAATTCAAAAAACAACTCTGACTCTACGACAGATAAACTTGAATACCGTCCGGAACATACATTTAATATTACTGTTTCAAAAGCCTATGCAATCGGGCTCTCCTGGCAAATTGAAACTTCATTCACATCGAAGCAGTACGGAATAGATCTGGATACGAGGCTGTGGAAAACACTGCCAGATTATACAATTATAAACCTGAGAGTATCTCAGCACATATTCAAAAAGTTCAATGCCTTCGCCCGCGTGAATAACTTAACAGATAAATATTACGAAACCGAATACGGCTTCCCGCAGGCAGGAAGAAATTTCACAATAGGAGTGGAAATAAATTTTTAATCAGTGAAATTATGACAAAGCTCTAATGATTTCTATTTTGCATTTAAGTACTCTTCCTTATACATTTTGATAATTCTTGCATATCCAAACCTTTTTATTTAATTTGATTCTACTTACTTGGATAAAACAGAAAACATACAAAATACAAACAGCATAGACAGGCTGACTGCACTCTGGGCTTTGAGCGAAGGATTCCTCGGCGGGTTTCTTCACCTCGCAAAAATCCCGTTGACAGGACTTATACTCGGCAATGTTGCCGTGATTATAATTACGCTCATCGCAAAGTTTTCAGTTAAAAACGGGACTATACTTAAAGCAACCCTGATTGTGCTTGTCGTCAAAGGCATACTAAGCCCGTACACTCCCTTCACTGCGTACATAGCGGTATCGCTGCAGGGAATATTCGGAGAGCTTTTATTTTATAAAAGAAAATCACCGTTTTTCTCGGCATTGCTGCTCGGAATTCTGGTCTCGTTTTTTTCGTCATTCCAGAAAGTTTTTTTTCTTACTGTATTATTCGGACAGAACATCTGGGAATCCATCGACCAGTTCACTCTCATAGTTTTCAAGGAATTTTTCGGACTTATCAGCTCAGGCATTGCAATAAGCAAATGGCTGGTTGCAATATACGCAGGGATTCACCTCCTTGCGGGAATCCTGACCGGTTTGTATGCATCGGCCCTGTCACGCAGAACCGATTCGATTATTAAAAACGAAGGGAATAAAATTCTTTTCGATGTAAATTCCTTTTTAGAAGAAAAAAACAGAAAATCTAAAAAACCGGGAAAGAAAAGATGGTGGCTGAAACCGGGAGAAATAATTTTTTTCGTTTTTACAATTTCGCTTCTTGTTTATTCATATTTATATCCCGATAATATTTACATCGAAAAAAAATCCCTGGTGATAATGCTCGTGCGCGGAATACTTCTGATGTTTATATGGTATAAATTTCTTTCCCCTCTTTTGCTTAGCGGATTTAATAAATTGATGAGAAAAAAGAAAAATAAATATACAAACGAAATCGATAAAGTTGTTAGCATTCTGCCGATATTTAAACGTGTAATTAATTTCTGCTGGAAAGAAACTTCTTCGGTAAAGGGTCTGAAAAGATTGCACAGGTTCTTTACTCTTTCGCTGTTAAATTTATTAACCGTTGAAATTAATAAAGAATGAGCAGAATATATATATTTACGGGAGAAATTAAAAGCGGCAAGACAACGCGCCTCGGAAAATGGATTGAAAATAATCCGGATGCAGACGGTATACTTGCTCCCGTAATCGGCGGAAAACGCTACCTGGCAAGGATTAGGACAAACGAGCAAAAACTTCTCGAATATACGGGGAATGACCGGAATATTGAACTGACTACAATATGCGATTACAAATTTATAAATTCTGTTTTTGACTGGGGGAAAGACGAGTTATATAATGCCTTCATTCAGAAACCCGGCTGGCTTATCATAGATGAAATCGGTCCGCTCGAATTAAGAGGTGAAGCACTCGAACCAATGGTCAGCAAAATATTGGGGGAAAATATTAAAGGGATTAATATTGTTCTTGTCGTGAGAAAAGTACTTGTTGAAAAAGTAATAGAGCATTATAATTTACACATAAACGGTTTTAAATTTT
Source organism: Ignavibacteriota bacterium (assembly GCA_003158365.1). Lineage (GTDB taxonomy): Bacteria > Bacteroidota > Ignavibacteria > Tepidaquicellales > Tepidaquicellaceae > FEN-1279. Next base: position 6,018 of record PMIW01000050.1, read on the forward strand.
TTATTATTTAATTTTATGAAAATTGAATGGTTCAAACTCGTCGTTAGTATTGTTATGTGCCAGACGGCCGGCATAGTCGGTTCTTTGTTTACTGTTAAAAATATTCCTGCGTGGTACGCAGCTTTAAATAAACCATCTTTCAATCCGCCAAACTGGATTTTCGGACCCGTCTGGATTTTTCTTTATATATTAATGGGAATTTCCTTTTATCTTATATGGATTAACAGCGGTACGGGTAATTTCGGATTATTGTTATCCCTTTTTATATTTCAGCTGGTACTGAATTCTTTCTGGACAATAATTTTTTTTGGACTGAAATCACCGCTCTTTGCTTTTTGTGAAATTGCGGTGCTCTGGGTTGCAATATTATTCTGTATAATTTTATTTTTTCAGGTTTCTAAAATTTCATCGTTTCTGCTTATTCCTTATTTGTTATGGGTAACCTTTGCGGCAATCCTGAATTTCGCAATCTGGAAACTGAACTAAATCACTTTTTCATTTGCGAAAATTAGTGCTTTTTTATAAAATTTGACCGCACAGTTAATCCTGTACAGATTGGAAATAATGTTTTAAATAGAATGCAAATTTATTAAATTATATTTCAATTCAAATTAAATCGGAGGAATAAATGAAAAAGATTTTAAATGTACTGCTTTTGTTATCCCTGATTTTTTTCTTTTCTTGCGGAAAAGGGGACAAGAAATCCGATCCGACAACTCAAAAAGATACCAAGACGGTTGTAACATCGGCGGATTTCTTCAAAGCCGTTAAAGACGGCGCCGCTCCAAAAGTAAAAGAATATCTGGAGAAGGATAAATCCCTCGTTAATGCTGTGGATTCTTCGAGCGGAATTAATGAAACCGCACTCGGCATCGTAACATTTGCAGGAAACAAGGAAATTACGGAGATGCTTATTAAAAACGGTGCTAACGTGAACTTCCAGGATGCCTTTGGAGTAGCACCGATTCACGGGGCAGCAAGAACAAACCAACTCGAAGTAATCAAAATATTGTTAGAAAATAAAGCGGATGTAAATCTTCCTACTACAACGGGAAAAGAAACACCGCTGCATTATGCCGCAAGATTTAACAATCCCGATGTCGTAAAATTTTTACTGGAAAAAGGAGCCGTTAAAGATGCAAAAGATGCTTCCGGAAACACACCGCTTGATGCGGCAAAGAAAGAGAATGCGGATAAAGTAATACCTCTTTTAAAATAAAGTTATAACATTCATAGTTAACACAATTTTCATATCAGCCGGGAAAATTTATCCATATTTTTCCGGCTGTTAATTTTTTATGCTTTACCTGTTATTCATTTGTGAAAATAACTGTTCGTTTTTTTCCCTGAGAGTTTTTGCATGGGCAATCGGTGCCTCTAAAACATTCTTATGAAGAGCATCCATTGCTTCCTTAATAAATTCATCAACCGGCATGCCGCCGTGAGTCTGCGTTTTATCGGCCCGCCTGTCATGCCCTAATTCAGTATCAACTGAAGGAGGCGCGATTTCAAATACTTTTACAGGTGTACTGCCTAACTGCTGCCTGAGGGACAATGTGAACGAATGAATCGCAGCTTTGGTTGCGCAGTAAACCGGCATGAACGCAAGCGGAACGAACGCAAGCCCCGAAGAAATATTTATGATGGCAGAATTATGCCTGTTAATAAATTGTGCAGCAAATAAATTTGCCAAATGAATCGGCGCGACAAGATTGGTGTTTATTTCATCATATAATTTATCGAGATTTATTTTTTCTTTCAAATTAAAATCATATTGCACACCTGCATTGTTCATAAAAATATTTAAATCCGGATAGTTTTTTTCAGTCCAGTCTGCCAATTCAATTCTGTCTTTTTCCTTACTTACATCGCATATTTTCGTTACCATACCGGGATATTTATCGGAGAGTTTTTTCAGTCTTTCTTCCCTTCTCCCGCATATGATCACTTTATTTCCCAGCCTGTAAAATTCTTCAGCGAATGCAAGTCCTATACCCGATGTACCGCCTGTTATTAATATTGTGTTGTCTTTTAAAATCATGTGATGCCGGTTATTATTTTTTAACTAAAACAGATTATATTAAGAAAATCGTTCCAACACAAGTGTATTGGAACGATTTATTATTACAATTTAATAACAACGTCAAAATATGTTTAATATAATTATTTTTATACCTCTTCAGACTCTATAGACTCTGAAGACTTTGCGAACTTTATACACTCAGCACTTTTTTCACTTTTTCGACCGCCCAGTCTATTTCTTCTTTTGTAATAACGAGCGGCGGTGCAAACCGAATTACGTTTTCGTGAGATTCCTTGCAAAGCCCTCCAAGCTACATCAGGCCTTCGCAGTATTTTCTAGCTCCGCCTGCTTCGGGCTTTAATTACACGCCGATGAATAATCCTTTTCCGCGGAT
>PMIW01000105.1:0-6903 GCA_003158365.1 Ignavibacteriota bacterium
GTTCGAGTCTCGTCGATTCCGCAAGGGGTTATTAGTGATAATAGCCCTTTATTATTTTAAGGAAGTCGTCCCGACAGGTCGGGATCGATTCCGCGGATAAACCTATCAGAAATGGTAGGTTTTTTTATTTAAGTAATATATTTGTATAATACTTATTCATCGCTTTATTCCTTCACAGTCCAACCGTTCTAACCAATCTGAACAGACTCCATAGTTCATTTTTAATGTATTTTTAATAGTTTAGTAATATATTTTGTAATAAAAAAGGAATATTTAATTTTTGTAATATGAATTTATTAATATTATAATTACATTAAATAAATAATCTTTAGGAGAGAATGTTATGAAAAATATATTTTATAAATTCTTCGTGATTATAACTTTTCTTATTACCTACACTATAACATTAAACATTGAAAATTGTTCTGCACAGTGGACTCAATTAAATGGACCCGGTAAACCTTATGTATATGCAATCTATACATCAGACTCAAAAATGTTCGCGGGAACAATGCAGGATGGTTTATACACTTCAACAAATAAAGGTCTGAACTGGACTCAATTCGAGGTTTCGTGGCATAATCAGGTCTCGGATGTCACAGGAAACGGTTCAACTGTTTTCTTTTCTTCTATGAATGCAAGTCCGGACTCTTTAAATGGAGTTTTCAGATCCACGGATAACGGTCTGACATGGACACAAACATTATTTAATCATAATATCGTATCTCTTGCCGTAAGTGGTAACACAATTTGTGCTGGTGATTATTTCAATGGTGCACTTTATAAATCAACTGATAATGGATTAACCTGGGAAGGGTATATTGTGGTTAATAATTATAATTTTTGTATTTACTCAACTTTTATAGAAAGTTCTTTTCTTTTAGCCGGAACCTTACATGGTTTGTTTAAATCAACAAATGGTGGTTTAAACTGGGTTCAAACGAATATTCCAAATGAGTCTATTATACACATTATTAAATCAGGGAACAGCTATTTCGCTGGAACCATTTGGGGGAGTGGTATATACAGATCCGATGACAATGGAGATACATGGTTTTTGACATCAATGCATAATAGAGATATAGATGGATTGGTCTCGTACGGTAATATCATAATTGCATCAGCTTTGGATGATATCGATTCATTATCGGGTATTTATATCTCATCTGACTATGGATTGTCCTGGCTTAAAAGAAATGAGGGTTACAATTCTAATTATATTTTTATTTCTCTTTACATAAATTCAAACTTTGTATACGGCGGTCTGGACAATGTTTGGTCACGGCATTTATCCGAATTAATTGCGATAAAACCTATCAGTACTGTTATACCCCGGCAGTTTTATCTTTCGCAGAATTATCCCAATCCGTTTAATCCAACGACCTCAATTCGTTATGAATTACCGAAAAGCGGATTTGTAAACCTTGTTGTGTATGATGCTCTTGGAAAAGAATTGAAGACTCTTGTAAATGAAAAACAATCTGCAGGGACATACGAAGCTGCTTTCAACGGAAGTAACTATACAAGTGGTGTATATTTTTACAGATTAACAACGGAAAACTTCAGCGAAACAAAAAAGATGTTGTTAATTAAATAATCTTTTGTTTATTTTCCAAGGTCGTTCCGATATATCGGTCCCGAGAACTCGGGATCGTCGATTCCGCCAAAAGCAGCCCGGAAAGCAACTTTTTTTCGGGCTGCTTTGCGTTGTTGCGATTTTAACTCCACTGTTTAATAACATACCGGACCAATTTAAAAATACTACAAATATGTAATGATTATCTTAATTTAATTGTAAAAATGTTTTGAAAACGTATTATTTTTGTCTTGCAGGAGATGAGAAATATGAATAATTTTATTATGATTACCTTTTGAAAACGATATATTTAGTATAAGGTATACAAATAATGTTTACATTTCAAAAATTCAAATAGCATTTAATAATTGTTTTGAACTGAAATATATTTAAAATCACTATGAATAAAACTTTTCAATTGATTTTCGTTTTTATTCTGGTAATTGCATCTTCCTGCACGAAAAAGAATGAAAATGTAAATGAAACTATAAAATTAGAAAATCAAAATAAAGAATACATCTCACCCGAGGATATTGTGAAAGCAGATTCATTGCCTGCAATTGGTAAATGGATGTATAAATCTGACCACAATAAGGCTGAATGGCTTGGTTTAAAACTTAATAATAAATCTTTTAGAGAACCGATTAATATAATAATAGTAGACAGCATTTCAAAATCAGTTGAAGAAGCTGAAAATAATCTTATAATTAATTTTGATAAAGCAGGATTTAAAATGAGGATTGGTCACAGCAGCGGGTATCTTGGATATATTGGAAATAATTTTTATAAACAGGTGCACAGAAATAATAGTCAGACATTTTCCGATGCCCCTTTTGAAATTAATAATTGCCATGGAAGAATTTTTGGTCCGTGTGATATTAATGGGGTTTATTATTTTAGCGGAGCTTTAAGTAAAGAAAAAGTTGTTGTGAATATTCCAATACACGATTATGACTCTTTTAATATTGCAAGAGATAAATTGGCAAATAACTTAAATACAAAAACGAATTATAAGACAATCAGTTATGTTGAAATGCTAAATTCTATCAGTTCCGATTCTTTTACGACAGGTGACCACGACGGTAAAGCAACCCTAATTTCTGTCGTTAAATAAATTAAACAGCAAATGACATTTTTGTTACAATTATTTCGTGAGCCTGGTGTAAAAACAGACATAAATGAGAAATAAAAACCTTGAAAACACGCTTCCGGAGCGGTATTTAGCGCACTAGCTCGTCCTTGTCACTCAAGAGGTCGTGAGTTCGAGTCTCGTCGATTCCGCAACACACTTATAAATACAACATCGATAAGAAGGTATTTTTTACAATAAGTTAAAATTTACCTGAGCGTTTGTCAGTGGGCAGCCTTTTTATTTAAAACACATCTATATCCACTAAATACCGTGTAAACTAATTTAATTCCGAATTTTCAGAATCTTACAAAATTTATTCCAACTAATCCTTTCGGGTTAGTTCCTCTTTCATCCTCCTGCACTATTACTTAATCATCAGCAATTCCGTATCTTTTAAAAAGGGAAAATGATTTAATTAAATATTTTAAACGACAATTATTTAGCCGCAATGCGGTAAACACAATTAAAACCCAAAAACGAAAGTTATACAAATATGTTAAACTTAAAAAACACATCCGAATCAAATGTGAAAAAAAGATATCTTAATTGCAACGGGAATTCTTACGATGTAACAAACATTAACGGTTCAAACTTAGTCGAAAAATTGCAGGAGATAGCATTGGATAACAAAATCAGCAGGTTCGATATATATGATTCCGAGAAAAAAAATCTGAGTCCGGCTGACATTGAAGCAGGAAATTTCATAGGAGATTTATTATTGGAAATTGAAAATTTATTATAAGGTAAAAATATAAAAAACGAAAGGGAAAGATAATGTTAATCAATACCAAGAAAATAAAAGGCTACAAACTAAACGGAAAAGACGGTGAAATAGGAAAAGTTGAAGAATTTTACTTTGATGACCATCACTGGACGATTCGATATCTGGTGGCTAATACCGGAAACTGGTTAGCAGACAGGAATGTATTAATTTCGCCTTATGCACTGAATTCAGTAAATACGGAAGAGGAAATCATCAATATCGATTTGACAAAAAAGCAGATTGAAGATAGTCCGTCTTTGAATAGCGACAAGCCTGTTTCGAGACAATTTGAAGAGACTTATTACGGATATTACGGTTGGCCGGTTTATTGGGACGGACCTCTTATATGGGGATATTATCCCAATATTGTACATGACCGTGAAAAACGGAGAAAATTTAATAAAGAAGAAAAAGGATGGGATCCGAATTTACGCAGCACTTACGATGTCAGTGGTCATCATATCCATGCTTTAGATGGGGAGATTGGCCATGTTGAAGATTTTATAATCGACGATGATACATGGGAAATCCGCTATCTGGTAGTTGACACAAAAAATTGGCTACCGGGAAAAAAAGTTTTGATTTCACCAAGATGGATAGAGCGGGTTAGCTGGCCCGAGTCAGCTGTATTCGTTAATCTTTCTCTTGAGAAAATCAAAGAGTCTCCGGAATTCACGGAAGAATCTTTGCTTACCCGGGAATATGAAACAAAACTTCACGGACATTATAACAGACAGGCATACTGGGTCAATGAATTAATTGAACAAAAGCATGACCGATTGAAGCAAAATCTGGAAAAAACTTTTAAATAGAATGAACAATTTAATTTATTATTATGAAATTTGCATTTATTGGTACATATCCGCCGCAAAAATGCGGAATCGGGACCTTTACACACAATCTTATTCAATCTATAGCTGATAACCTTGGTTATGCGAATATTTTTCCGAATTTTTATGTAATAGCAGTAGACGACAGTGGAAATAAATATAAATATCCTTCCGAAGTGTCTTTTGTAGTCAATCAGGATATCCAAAGAGACTATGTAAGTGCTGCTAATTTTATAAATTACAATAAAGCAGATGTTTGTATTTTGGAACATGAATTCGGAATTTTCGGTGGTGAAAGCGGAGTCTATATTTTATCACTCATAAACAGAATTGAAATACCTCTGATAGTTACTTTACATACTGTAATAAGAGAACCAACCGGAATACAAAGAATAATTGTAAAAGAACTTAGTAAAAAAGCTTTTAAAATAGTCGTGATGAGTAAAAAAGCGGTTAAGTTTCTTGTTGAAATTTACAATATTCCTGAAGAAAAAATTGAAATCATTGAACACGGTGTTCCTGTCGGTAAGGTTTTTCATAGGGATACTTCCCGCGATAAATTCAACTTCAGCAACAAAACAGCTCTTTTTACTTTTGGTTTATTAAGCCGAAACAAAGGAATCGAAACAGTAATAAAAGCATTGTCGAAAGTCGTGGAAAAGCATAAGAATATTATATATGTGGTTTTGGGAAATACACATCCAAAAGTTTTAAGCAGGTATGGGGAAGAATATCGTGAATATCTTCTGCGTCTTGTAAATGAATACGGACTTGAAGATTACATTTACTTTTATAAGAGTTTTGTACCTGAAGAATTACTAATGGAGTATTTATGTGCAACGGATATTTATATTACACCCTATTTAAATGAAGAACAAATAACAAGCGGAACGTTATCTTATGCTGTTGGCGCTGGTACTGCTGTGATTTCCACTCCATACTGGCATGCAGAGGAACTGCTTGAAGATGGAAGAGGAATGCTTTTCGATTTTAATAATCATGAACAACTTGGAGATATTCTTCTCGATTTGCTCGACAACCGTGAAAAAATAGAAAAACTAAGAGAAGCTGCAAGTGAATACGGGCATAAACTTAAATGGCCAAAGATTGGTGAAAAATATATTAGTGTTGCAAGGATGGCAGTGGAAAATATTTCTTTAAATCGAGAGAATAAACATACCATTCTCAATCCGTATCTGTTTCCTAATTTCACGCTGGCTAATGCAAAAGTACTTACGGATGATACGGAAATTGTGCAGAACGCTAAACATGGAATTCCGGGCCTTAGAGTGGGTCGTTTTTAAAATTAAAATATTATTAATATGAAAAAAATAAATCTGAAATCAATTATGATTGCTGTTCTTTTCAGCGGTCTATTTGTAATGCTAATTTCCGGCTGTTCAAATAAAAAAGAAGGTTACTCATCTGAGATGCAGGCGAAAATAGATTCCATGAAAAACATTTTAAAGAAAATATCAGACGGTAATTCAACACTTGAAAAAAACTTGATGACATTCGACACTCTTGATTTTACAGTGTTCAGCAATCAGGAATGGGTAAGACTTCACGAAAGCCACAGCAAGGATATTAAAGTAAACTGGCCGGACGGACATTTTACAACCGGAATAGAAAAACATATTGAAGATCTTAGTGCAATGTTTGTTTATGCTCCCGATACAAGAATAAAACAGCATCCGATTCGTTTTGGAAACGGTTCCGGTGAATGGACTTGTGTAACAGGAATAATGGAAGGCACTTTTACTAAACCAATGCCTACCGGCGATGGAAAATTTATTCAGCCTACGGGTAAATCATTTAAATTGCCTATGTGTACTGTCGGACACTGGGAAGACGGCATTATGATCGAAGAATCATTATTCTGGGATAATCAGACATATATGAAACAATTGGGATTATGATTAAAATGAAGTAGTCTCAGGTAAATTCAGGCAAGCAAAATTTGATAATCTCTAATTTGACTTTGCGTGATTAAAAATCAACTTCTGGTTTTAAAAGCAATTTGGATCTACCATAAATTTATTAATAAAAAAACTTATGAATGAATGCAAATTATTTACACCTAAAAAGATTGGATCTATAGAAGTAAAAAATTGTATTGTTATGGCACCTATGACAAGGAGCAGAGCTATTGGAAATATTCCAAATAAACTGATGGCAGAATATTATGGACAACGTTCAGGTGCCGGGTTAATTATAACAGAAGGCACATCACCATCGCCAAACGGGTTGGGTTATGCCCGAATACCCGGAATATTTAGTAAAGAGCAGGTAGAAGGCTGGAAAATAATTACTTCAGCAGTGCATCGAGGTGGTGGGAAAATATTTATTCAGTTTATGCATACCGGAAGAATAAGCAACCCTCTAAATATGCCTGAAGGAGCACAGATACTTGCACCTTCGGCAGTGAAAGCATCGGGACAAATGTGGACCGATGCAAAACAATTGCAGGATTTCACTGTTCCAAAAGAAATGACTGCCGAAGATATTTTAAATACAAAAAAAGAATATATTAAAGCAGCAAAAAACGCTTTAGATGCGGAATTTGACGGCGTTGAGCTGCACGGGGCTAACGGCTATTTAC
>PMIW01000105.1:6945-7103 GCA_003158365.1 Ignavibacteriota bacterium
ATGCCCCATTACCCTGAAATCGACGCTACCTATAAGTACCTGTCGGAACAATTAAACAATCTTGGTATTGCATATATCCATCTTGTTGACCATTCTGCGATGGGAGCGCCTATGGTGCCACAGGAAATTAAAACACTCATACGAAATATTTTTAAAAA
>PMIW01000085.1 GCA_003158365.1 Ignavibacteriota bacterium
TTCTGATATTTATACTGGTATTTTATCTCAAAGAAATATTGCCTGATTGGTTCGAATCTTAAATTCAATGTAAGTATATCCCTGTTAATTCTTTTACCGCCCAGGAATTCATTGTAATGCAGATATTCGCCGGCTCCCTGGTTTATATACCCGCCGTAATTTGCAATTAGATTTCCCAGCGAATCAAATTCCAGTCCCTCGCCCGAGCGCTGGTGCTGGTAAAGCATATCCAGTCTCAGCCTGTTCGTAAAATTATAAATAATCTTTGCAGATATTTCATCACCGTTCGGGGGCAGTGATGGACCAAGCGGCATCATCCAGTTTGTGTAATTACTTTTATTCGTTCGGTGTGCATAAGTAAACGGGTCAATCTTCATATACTCGAGTGCAAAACTCATTCCGGGCAAAGTGAATGCATTATTCCACAGCAGCCCAATCTGGTAAGCAAATTTATTGTCGTTTCCGGATGTATCTTTTTTGGTCAGAGTTGCAAAGTTAACATCATCCACAAGCAGTGTTCCCTGCACTGCAAGATTTTTAACAGGAACAACTTCGAAATCAACACCGAATAAAGTGTTATTTTTAAATGTCTGGTCATCGCTTGAATTTAAATCAGCAGAAAAAATAAATGACAACGGATTCATGTATGATAACGAAAATGCGTAATCCGGAATTATCAATGCTTCCCAGAAACCCATTCTGAATTTATTCGAGAACTGCACGTCCAGACGCTGCGTGGCAATATTTTTATAATTTATATCCCGCCCAACTGAATCACCCTTCAAAGAACCGTAAAGGAAACTGTATTTCATTATCTTGTAAGATAAATCGAGCCTTACATAATCAAACGGCACAGTGTTGCTCCCGAAAAACATTTTATCAGTATATCCGAATCCCTGGTTAATCGCTTCCCTGCCGAATGTAAATGCAAACCATCTCGTATTCGTCTGGTATCTCAAATAACCTTCGAAGAAATCGAACGTTTTTCCTTCATCCCTTAAATGATTGCTTGCAAAAAAATACGGGTCTGTTAATCTTGCGAAATTAACATCTTTCATATTTCCGAGAAATCTCTTCCCACCCGTCGGGTTCATGTAAAATCCAAGTGAATTAAAAAAAGTACCACGCATTCTGAATCCGAGCCCGCCTAACATTATTGTATTGCTTCCGAGCGAATCCCCGATTGAACTTCTGTGAGTCATGAATCCCCTGCCGTCGAAGAAAAACGAAACCGTCGAATCGGAAAAAGCAAAAAGATATTTTTGCTTCTTATCATCAAAAATATTATTTGTTCTGTCTTTGCCTATGAAGGAAGAAGAATTGCTCAGACTCTTGTTAATATCATATCCGAATTCCACATAATAATCGCTCAGTAAATTTTTATCTATCGCTGCAAGACTGGAAGATTGCGATTTTATTATCTTTAAGAAGTCCGCTACTTCCGCTCTGGATATGGGAATATTGCCCGAGTTGTATTCGGGAATAATTCTTTCGAGCTGCATTCTTTTAAGAAAATCATAGATGGGGTTTCCGACGGGTACAAGCTCAACCTGAGCATTTAAACTTACACTTCCGGCAAGAAGAATAAAAAAGAATATTAGTACAGAAAAAAATGACTTTGTGGATTTATAGTTTTTTTTCATTATAAAGAATTTCAGAATATAATTAAATAAATTCCTTACGAATATAATTTCTATATATTTTGAGTGTCTGTAATTAATTCAGGGTCATAATCTATATGCGATACGGGTTCTACTTTCATAATTTTCCTTAATGTGTTTTTCATCTTCATCTGCTGAATAAATAAATCGTGCTCGGGAACCTGATTTTCTTCGTGTATCGGGCTTTTAAAGAAAAATGAAAGCCAGTCCTGAATTCCCGACATTCCTATTCTCTGCGCCAGATCAATAAATAAAATCAAATCCAGTACCAGCGGCGCCGCAAGAATGGAATCCTTGCATAGAAAATCTATTTTAATCTGCATCGGGTAATTCATCCATCCGAATATATCGATGTTGTCCCATCCCTCTTTATCATCTCCGCGCGGAGGATAATAATTTATTCTTACTTTGTGATAATAATCCGAATAAAGCTGGGGATAAAGTTCGGGCTGAAGTATGCTGTCTAAAACAGATAGCTTGCTTTCTTCCTTTGTCTTGAATGATTCAGGGTCATCGAGCACTTCACCGTCGCGGTTGCCGAGAATATTATTCGAGAACCATCCCCGCAGTCCGAGCATTTTAGCTTTAAGCATCGGCGCAATAACTGTTTTAACAAGTGTCTGCCCTGTTTTAAAATCTTTTCCCGCTATCGGAACATTCTTTTCTTTTGCAAAATTTATTAAAGCAGGAAGGTCGCAGGAAAGATTCGGCGCGCCGTTAATAAAAGGCACTCCCTCTAAAATCGCCGCGTAAGCATACAGCATGCTTGGCGAAATATCGGGATGATTGCTTCTAATCGCTTCTTCAAATTTTTCTAAACTATTATGACCACCGTTAACAGGAATATAAATTTCAGTGCTCGCACACCAAATCATAACAAGGCGTTTCAGATTGTTTTTTTTCTTGAAATTTTTTATGTCTTCCCTTAGCATCATCATCTTCTCATATTTGCCTGCGCCCTCTTTAACCCATTCACCTTTTAATCTTTTTACATAGTGCTGCTCGAAAACCCCTTTCATGGGTCTTAACTGCTGAAGCTCGTCTTTAACCTGATTTGCGTGCTCGGTCCTGAGCACTCCTGCACTCAATGCGGATTCGTAACAATTTTCATTTCTTATATCCCATCCGCCGAAAACCAAATCATTTAAATCTGCAAGCGGGACAAAATCTTTTATAAGAGGGAAATTGTTTTCGCTTCTTTTGCCGATTCTAATTGTACCCATCTGGGTAATCGAACCGACAGGAGATGCTAGGCCTTTTCTGACCGAAAAAACTCCTGCAAGAAATGTCGTGGAGACCGCTCCGTTTAATCCCACAATGAGCACGCCTAACTTACCTTCTGCTTCCGACATTATATTAAAATCCTTTTTCATAATATGTAGTATAAATGATGTATAATATATAAAATTTGATTTACGTTAAATATCTTAAAATATCTGCCAGATTACTGACAATATAATCCGCTGAATCTGTGTTATCGCTTTCTTTGAAGCTTTTATTTTTCAGCCATATTGTTTTACATCCGAGTATTTTTGCGGGAACGATATCTCTCTCATAAGAATCCCCGACAACAAATGTATCTTCGGGTTTCACTCTTAAATTTTGCAAGGCAAGTGAAAAAATTCCGGGATGGGGCTTTTCTATACCCGCTGTTTCCGAATCAACCATAACACTTACATAATCCGTAAAACCAATATCTTCGCATATTCTCTCGAGGTTACCGTAAAAATTCGAAACTATTCCCAGCTTGTAATTTTTCTTTAATGCCTCAAATATTTTTTTCGATTCACCTAAGCAATTATCTACATCCGGCATTATTTTGTCTATAGATTCCCCTGCAAGTTTTTTTAATTTAATTTCATCAGATTCTTCAGCAAAAATATATTTAAAGTGAAGACAAGATTGTTCAAGCAGTAAATCCATGTATCTGTTAATCGATTTTGCTTTTCGCTTGAGCTCTTCATCTGCTTTTACATATGCATAATTATACCGTTCCGGTGTGAATTCTAATCCGAAGCTTTTATAAGTCTCCAGAAATTTCACGCTCCAGTGAACACCATTTGTATCAAGAGTCCCTCCGAAATCAAATATAACTGCTTTATTCATATTAAATATAATAATTGGATTAAGGAAAAAATAACTGTTTGAGGTATCTATAAAAAGAGAAATTATAATCTTATCGTTTTTTTTAACTCTGCGGATTTATAGCAGTTTTCAAGGATTCTGACGGAATCATATGCTTCTTCGACGTGTGATTTATTGAATTTAATTGTATTTATTGCTTTTGCAAAATCAAGAAATAAATCCTCGTAAAATGCTATATAAGTTTTTTTGTCGGAGGCATCGGGAACGGAAATTTCTTTTGCTTTATCTTTTTCAAAGCTGAACATCTTTTTTCCGTCGTAGGTAAGGCATCTTTTCCCGTCTGTGATAAATGCACTGTTGGCACGCTTATCCGCTGCCCATGTCAAATTTATTTCTGCAATCCCTTTTTCGCATTTTAATATTGCAAGCGATGTATCTTCAACGCTGTAAGGATTTTCTTTAAGCTTAAAATTCATAACACTTAATTCTTTCGGCTTGCCAAGTATCCACGAAGTAAGATATAAATAATGCGTGCCTGTATCGGAAAGTATTCCGCCGCCGCTGAGTTTTTTATCCGTCCGCCAAGCGGGGTTTTTATCGTCGAATCCGTTATCAGCAGTAGTTCTGAAAATATTGAACTGAAGAAAAATTCCCGATTTAGTTTTCGTCGTAAATTTATTAAAGTTACTCCATATCGGAGAGTATTTATACTGGTGGCAGGGAAAGAATATTGTTTTCGAATCTGTGATTTTTTTCTTTAGCAACTTAGCTTCACTTATACCCTTTGTAAAAGGTTTCTCACAAATGATTGAAACATTGTTTTTCAAAGCTGACTTAATATATTCTGCATGAAGATGCGGAGGAACGCATATATCAACAAAATCCAATTTCGTTTTTCTAAACATTTCATCCACACTCGTAAAAACTTCTACGTCGGGAATTAATTTTAAAAAAGCTACAGAATTTTCTTTTGATATATCGACTCCTGCAACTATTTTTAATTTCCCTGACACTCTTTTATTTAAATAAGCGGGAATATGCGCCGTCTGTGCGATTTTACCGAGTCCGATGATTGCACCTTTTAACATAAGCAATTAAACTTTTTTTATTTTATCTAACATTGCCTGACTTTTTTTCATCTGCGTTTTCCAGACAAAGAGCAAAACACTGTTCAAAACAAATATCTCAAACAGGAAATATAACACGGGGATATTCAAAAGTATAGCAACTGCAACTGCCGTCGTCCTTGAATTCACAGTCAGAAAATTATAATACTTATTCATTTTTTTGAACGACGCCCTGTATTCAGTGCTTAACCATTCAGGAATCGTTTCGTAATTTTCTTTTATGTATTTAACCAGCTCAAGAAATTTTCCCGAAATTAATTCCTGCCTTTTTGTATAATCCAGGTAAACAATCAGGAAAAACTTATCTATGCGGTTGCCTTTCCACGGTAGATTTTCTATTTGTGATTTTATATTTACTGAATTGTCCAGTTCCGATTTTTCTTTTCCGCAGACGATATAAAGATATGCGTGCCTGTATAAATCCGCTGTCGCAGCCTGTATTACATGGCTTGAACCTGCAATTGCAGCAATAAGAAACATCCACCACCCGATTTCGGAATCCAATGACCTCAGGATTAAATGCATGTAAATCGAAATGGAAATCAGGTTGGTTGCAACACCGTCGAATATCCTTCCTGTTTTGGATATTTTATTTGTCATCCTTGCAAGCTGACCGTCCGCACTGTCGAGAATATCTCCTAAAATAAATATAAATATACCAAGTAAGTTTATCGATATCGATTTGTAATAATACAAATGTCCCGCAGAAATTCCAAACGCGATACCTATAATGGTAAGCGCATTAGGCGTAATTTTCAGTTTGGCTGAAATTAAAGCTACGCCGTAACCGGCAGGCCTGAAAAAAAACCTGTCGATTAATTCTTCCGTGTCTTTGGATTTATATGTTGATTCGACCTGAGACAATTTTCAATGCTTCTTCAAATATGTTTATGCCTTCCTCTGCAATTTCTTTCGTAATTACAAGCGGAGGATTTATTCTGATATCGGGATTGTATCCCATCATAATTAATCCCCTGTTAAGCGCTTCCTTAAATAACATCTGGGTATATTTCTTGTCGAGTTTTTCATTTGTCTTCCTGTCCTTCACAAGTTCGACGCCGATCATCAGTCCTTTTCCCCTGACTTCACCTATAATAGGATATTTTTCCTTTAGCCCGTTGAATTTTTCAATCATGAATTCACCGACGTTTTTTGAATTCTCAACAAGACCTTCGTCGATAATTATTCTCAGTGCCGCGAGCGCGCCCGTAGATGCAATCGGGTTTCCGCCGTAGCTCGAAGAACTTCCGCTCGGATTTGCAAACGGTTTCGAGAAAATTATTTCTTCGCGTGACATCAGTCCTGTCATCGGGAACCCGCCTCCGAAACCTTTTCCAATCGTGATTATATCCGGAACCACACCGTCATGCTGACATCCGAACATTTTTCCCGTTCTTCCAAATCCCGTTATCATTTCATCCGCGATTAACACCGCTCCGATTTCTTCCGTAAGTTTTTTCAGCTTAAGTAAAAATCCTTCCGGCGGAACAATGTTTCCTGCTGTTCCCTGAATAGGTTCAACTATTATTGCCGCAATATCGTTTGTCGTTTCATATCTTATTTTCTTCCTGATAAAATCAACGCAAGCCCAGTTGCATTCGGGATACTTCAGAAAAAACGGACACCTTCTGCAGTTTGCGTATGGTGTTAAATATCTTCCGACAGGCAGAGGACCGAGATTGCTTTTAAAATTATCACCCAGAAGACCAAGCACACCCTGTGTCTTTCCGTGAAAACCTTCCCAGAATCCGAGAAATTCGGATTTCTTTGTATAAGATTTCGCAAGCCTCAAAGCCGCTTCCACGGCTTCTGCACCGCTGCTGTAATACTGGGTTCTTTTTAAATCTCCGACTGCAATTTCCGAAAGCAGTTTTGAAAGTTCGGCACGGTTTTTAGAAGTGAAACTTCCGACGTGAATTTTAGAATACTGCTCCGACATCATTTTTACATATTTCGGATGGTTATACCCGATTGACGCAACGCCTACGCCTGCAAAAAAATCTATGAACCTGTTGCCGTCTGCATCTTCTATTATGCAGCCCTCACCTTTTTCAATTACAATTTTCGAGGAAGTGGCAATGGTCTGAATTCCCGGTGAAATATATTTTTCCTCCATATCGTAATATTTCTTGGAAACAGGTCCGGGAATTTGTGTCTTAATTTTTGAATACATTTTGAATTTGTATTTAATATTTTTTTAATCTAACCTTTTTTAATATTAATTCTTTAGTTCTTAATCTGAGAAACAAAATTCAGCGTAGCTAATCTGTGGCAATGTTCTTGCTCTTATTATTCATTATGCGTTCTTTGCATCCCGATTAACTGCGACAGCAGTTCATCGGGACTCATTATTAAGAGCTTTCTCGTAAATCAAATTTCCAATAACCTTGCTCGCCCTGTCCCTAATCGGTGCAAAACTGGGCCAGTCGTTTATATCTACAATAAAAATTTCAGATTGGTTTGTCACTATTGCATCTCCGCCGAATATTTCAAGTCCTAGTACTCTCGCCGATTCATTCGCAATCTGTTTTAACTTAGCCTCATCGAATGTGGAATAATATTTTATATCCGTTGTGTACCAGTAAAATAAATCTTTACCGTAAACGGAATAAAACTTTATCGTGTCGCCTTCTATATGGTTCTGAACCGTACATGTTTTTAATCCCCTGTTGTAAAACTCCTTAAGCACATAACTGACCTTGCTTTTATCGTCAAGATAAATTACATCTTCCCTCTGCACTGCGTGCGCATCGCCTCTTTTGACCCAGACCTTATTTTCAAATCCGTCGAGGAAACCGAAATCATTAGTATCCGTATTTACTATTATGCTTTTCGGGAACGGGATTTTGTTTTCTTCGAGAATCCTGTTCATATTATAGCGGTAGCAGTTTCTTACGCTTTCGGGTGTGTTAATAACGAATTTTTTGCTCTTTGCAATATCGAGCAGTTTTTTCGAGCCGTCCGGACTCTG
>PMIW01000126.1:0-6216 GCA_003158365.1 Ignavibacteriota bacterium
TGTTCCGTTAAAACCGGGTTCGGGAACAAGGCCGTTTTTCGGATTAAAGATGGATATACTGGATGAAGACGGAAATCCTGTAAAGAACAATGAAGAAGGATACCTTGTGGTGAAAACTCCATGGCCTTCGATGCTGAGGACGNNTGACGACGGATATTACTGGATTATAGGCAGAACGGATGATGTACTGAAAGTTTCCGGTTACAGGCTCGGAACGGCAGAAATCGAAAGTGCGCTTGTAAGCCATCCTGCAGTAGCAGAAGCCGCAGCTATAGGATTGCCCCACGAAATAAAGGGAAATGCAATATATACTTATGTAATTTTGAAAATAGGAATTGAAAAATCGGAAGCTTTGAGGGAAGAATTAATTGCGCACGTCGGACACGAAGTCGGACCTATTGCTAAACCTGAGAATGTGGAATTTGTTGATTCATTGCCGAAAACAAGAAGCGGTAAAATTATGAGGCGTGTATTAAAAGCGCGTGCTTTGGGTCAGGATCCGGGAAACATAGCAACTCTGGAAGAATAGAATTTAAAAAATGTTCCCGGGTTTTGAAGCCCGGGAACATAATTCATATTAATACGATGACCTTGTATTGAACCTGCGTGGTTTGGCACCACCGGCTTTATTATCCGTTTTTGGTTTTGCAACATTGACTGTTAATGGTCTGCCATTAAACATCTGTCCGTCCAAGCCTTTTATGGCTCTTTCAGCTTCTTCGTTTTCCGGCATATCAATAAACCCGAAACCTTTTAACATTTTCGTGTAATTATCTCTGATTAGATTGACATTCTCTACTTTACCAAACTCTTCAAACAATGACTTAACTTCGTTCTCTGATGATTCTCTGGAAATATTTCCAATGTAAATGTTCATATTTTTACTCCCGTCCTACTGGACTAATTTTTTAATGCAAATGCTGAACAATTGCAACTGCATTAGTTAATAAATAATTTGATATTAAAACAGCATTTTTAAAAATGCACTACTGTTAATCGAGAAAAAAGGAATCATTTTCGAGGAATAAAAACCGAAGTATACTAGGAATTAAGTATTCGAGGAAATGAGACTTTTAAAATAAAAAACTGTAAGCAATATTTTACAATGCTTATATCGATTTTAATATATATATTATAGATGCCAATAGCAAATGATAAAAACTTTTTTTTTCGAAAATCAGGATTTTATGCGAAATTCTTCAGTATTTAAGCTTTTAACAACGTAAAACGGAAAGTACTACCCTTGTTTAATTCGCTTTCCACAGTAAGTATTCCGTTTAATTTCATTATCATTTCTTTGCATAACAAAAGACCCAGGCCGGTTCCTTTCTCTTCTGCAGTTCCTGTTTTTGACCTTTGTTTTCCCAGCAGAAACAGGTTATTGACATCTTCAGGTTTCATCCCGATTCCATTATCCGAAATTGCTATTTCGATAAAATCATCTTTTTCATTCGAAGAAATTTTTACCGTACCGGATGACCTTGTAAACTTTATCGCGTTTGAGATTAAATTCTGGAGTATAGAATCTATCATATTATCATCACCTTTTACAAAAATTCCCTTTTCAACCATATTTACAAGTTTTATTCTCTTTTTAATCGCAAAAACATTTAATATTTCAATTGCATCATGAACCTCGCTGTAGATATCAAGTTTTACAGGCTGGATTATCACCTTACCGGTTTGTATCCTGGACCAGGTTAAAAGATTTTCAATCAGGTCGTAAACATTTTTTGTGCCTAAATAAATGTAATTGACATATTCTTTAATTTCCTCTTTCGATAAAGAATCAAACTCTTCGGAGAGAACGCTCGCGAAACCGAATATCCCAGTAAACGGGTTTCTTAAATCGTGAGCAATTATAGAGAAAAATTTATCTTTGCTTCTGTTCAGTTCTTCCAGTTCTTCAGAATAATTTTTTATTTTAGATTCTGCTTTTTTCAATTCGGTTATATCATGAATTGTCCCTACAATATATTTTTTACCCGAAATATCATCAGTGTATAGGACTTTTGATGTGATTATAGTTCTTATTTCTCCCTTGCTGTCAGTTATTTGCTCGATATTGGTATTTGGACCGTTTTTAAACACATAATCATCCTTTTCCCAAAATACATCTGCCTGGTCTTTCGGAAAGATATCATAATCGGATTTGCCGATTAGTTCTTCCCTGCTGTGTCCCCACATTTTTATACTTGCATCGTTTAATATTACCCATCTGTGATTTTCATCTTTGACAAAAAACGGTTCCTGCATTGCATTTATTGTCGTATTTAAAAATTCATTGGAATCTTTAAGACTATTCTCGATATTTTTTCTCTCAGTTAAATCAAGAACAATTCCTCTTGTTCCTGTACATTCATTATTTTTATAGACAGGTGTGCTGTGCACTAAAATCGGGAATACAGTACCGTCTTTTCTTTTAGCATGATATTCATATTTTAAAGAATTTTTATGCGTTGTTATTTTTCTGATATTATCGGAGAGATAATCTTTCTCTTCCGGTATAATTATATCAAAGACGTTAAAACCTTTACTTTCAAATTCCTCCCGTGAATATCCGAAAGCTCTCAGCCCGGCTTCGTTGACCAGAGAAATTTTTCCTGAAATATCCAGTTCATATACTATTTCCGGCAATAAATCGATAAATTCCTGAAAGTTCGAATGATTCTCGGTGAGATTTTTTGGTACTTTCACTTTTTTCTGATGAGCAGAATTTAAGTCTCCCATAATATGAAGTCTTTAAAAGTTTATTTCCCCCGGTATAGCAAAGAGGATTCTGTTCTCATCCCAATAAAACAGCTCCTGCTGAAATATAATAAATATTATAAATAAAATCAATTTTATTTTTACTGAAATTCAATAACATTCATAGCTAAACTTTACATCTTTAATCATTGATTTCACATAATTAAAGCCTAACTATTTCATATTTCAATAAATATAAATGTTCAGTAAAAAATTATAATTTTATTGTTATTCTTTGAAATGCAACGGGATTTGATTTTTAATATCATCAAAGCAGTGTTTGCAATAAGTATTTCCTTTTATATCGACCTCTTCTATGCTGTTCGATGAATGCATCACGCAATCCCAGTCAAAACAGTGAAGCAAGCCGAAGGTATGACCAAGCTCGTGCAGTACTTCTTTTTTAGTTCTTTCATAAAATAATTCTTCGTTTGTATGTCCTGTATAAAATTCCTCATGCAGCCGGCATACCGAAACTATCGAAAGCTTTCCTCCCAATTGCGCTTCACCGAATACAAAGGTCAAAACAGGAACATATAAATCTGCTTCGGTTAAAATTAATACTTTTCCGTCTGCAAAATCAGTTTTACTTAAAGCCGATTCGATTATTTTAGTAGAATGATATTGCTTTCGTTCCGATGAGTAGGATTCGGATAAATCGATATTAATGTGGATTATTTCAATATGTACCAAAAAAATTCCCGAAAGCTCTTTATTAAGCCTGACTGTTACATCCTTATTTGAGAATTTTAACGGAGCAAAATATATTTTCATTAGTCTTTCTTCAGACCGTATTTATTAATTTTATTATAAAGCGTGACCCTGTCAATATCAAGTATATCGGCACTTCTGGATATATTCCAGCTGTTTTCTCTTAATATTTTAAATATATACTTTTTCTCATTCGCGCCTAAACTTTTATCTGTTTCGCTTCCTAAATCTTCATGGGACGGATTAAAGGGTAAATCTTCAAGTGTTATGATGTCTTTTTTTCCGACAACTATTGCCCTTTCGATGGCGTTTTCGAGTTCGCGGACATTTCCTCTCCATTCGTGTTCCATAAGAAAGTTCATTGCTTCGGCAGATATACTTTTTATATTTTTATTCATCATCGTTGCATATTTCTGCCTGAAGAAATTTGCAAGTATTTGTATGTCTTCTTTTCTTTCCCTGAGCGGAGGCACAAAAACAGTAAACACATTCAATCTATAATACAAATCTTCCCTGAACTTTCCTTCCTTAACAAGGTTTTCAAGCTGTTCGTTTGTAGCGGCAATTACCCTGAAATCACTTTCGATGGTTTCGTTTCCGCCGATTCGGCTGAATTTTTTTGTTTCTATCACTCTTAATAAATCGACCTGCATTTTGGGAGTAATTGTGCCGACTTCATCCAAAAAAATAGTACCGCCGTCAGCCATTTCAAATTTTCCTTTCCGCCTGTAATGTGCGCCTGTGAAAGCACCTTTTTCATGGCCGAAGAGTTCCGTCTCTAGCAATGAATCGGGCATTGCCCCGCAATTGACAGTCACAATCGGGAAATATTTTCTTTTGCTGTTAAGATGGATAGCTTTTGCAACAAGCTCTTTTCCCGTGCCTGATTCACCTCTAATAAGCACGGTAGTATCTGTCTGCGCAACCGTATTTATCAGTTCAAAAATCTTTTTCATCTGAATGCTCTCGCCTACAAGATTATCGGGCATAATAAGTTCATCTATTTTACTTTTTAGCTGGTCATTTTCGGTTTTTAATTTTTTCTGTTGAAGTGCATTTTTAACGATATGATTCAACTCTTCCGGGTCAACAGGTTTTGTAATATAATCAAATGCGCCTTCTTTTAGTGCTTGTATTGCGCTTGGCACCGACGCATAAGCAGTAATCAAAATAACAAAACAATCATTATCGATTTGCTTTAACCTGGGAAGCAAATCAAGCCCGCTCATCCCGGGCATCTTCATATCAAGCAAAATCAAATCAAACTTATCCTTATCGAATTTTTTCAGGGCTGCTTCGCCGCTTTCTGCAGTGTCAACTTCATACCCTTCATCAAGAAACCAGTGATATAAAGATTCTCTTACAATTTTCTCGTCGTCCACTATCATTATTCTTTCTTTGTTCATCTTTTTATTGATTTTTTTGATTTATAGGTAATATAATTTTAAATGTTGTTCCGTTTTCCGAAGTATTCTCGACCTCTATTTTCCCGTTATGAACTTTTATTATTCCATAAACAACCGATAGTCCGAGTCCCGTTCCCTTCATAGCATCCTTTGTAGTATAAAACGGCTCGAATATAAAGGGTAAATCTTTTTGGGATATTCCGTCTCCCTGGTCGGTAATTCTCAATACTGCATTTTCATTTTCAATCTGCAGATTAATTTTAAGGTCTCCCCCTTTATTGTGCATGGATTCGATTGCATTAATTAAAAGAGAAATCAATGCCTGCTGGATTTTCTGCTGATTGCAGTATACTTCAAAACTCTCAACCGGAAATTCTTTAATTAGTTTTACGTGATTAATTTCAAGATGATGATTAATAAGCATCACGCTTTTATTTATTACTTCGATCAAATCATATTTTCTGAACTGCTCCATATCCCTGTGCGAGAATAACAGCAGGTCTTTGACAATCTTACCGCATCGTGATGACTCCTCGGCAATTAGAGTCAGGAACTCCAGTACTTTTGAGTTTTCATCGGCATTATTCTGCGCCTTGAGTTTTTTTATTATTAATTTGCTGTAAGTCAAAATTCCTTCGAGCGGATTATTAAGCTCGTGTGCAACGGTTGCGGATAATTTACCGAGTGATGCGAGTTTTTCGATTTGCAGCACCTGTTCATAAATATTTTTCAGCTCTGCAGTTTTCTGCTCCACTTTATCGTTCAATGTTTCGGACCAATCCTTAATCTCCCTGTATGCCGATGATAATAATCTTGCCATGTCATTGAATTCGGATGCTATTACACCCAGCTCTGTCCTCGATCTCATATTAATCCTGTAATTCCAGTCCCCTTTTCCAAGCGCGCTTAATCCATCCTGGAGAATTTTCAGGGGTTTATTTACAAGAAACAATATAAAGACAAAACTTAAACCGGATATTAATAATGTGATTAAAACGGAATTTAAAATTATATTTTTCTTGTTTTCACCGACTACGTTATCCACCTTTTTCATTGAAATAACCACATCCAGTATTCCGAGCAATTCCGTTGTTGATTTATGAGCGTGGCATTCCGAATTGTAGCAATCACTTTCGTTTCTAATCGGGTTTATAAGTCCGAGATATCTCTCATCATTAATATTGAAAATTCTGAGGCTGTCTTTGCGTGCAGTGTGTTTTGAAATTGTATTATTTTCGTGGCACATGACGCAGGCTTCCGCATTCATATCAACTGTCTTATTTCTTTCCATTGTATCGGAGGAATAGGAAATCACACCCTGTTTATTGTAAATCCTGATAGTTTTCACGCC
>PMIW01000126.1:6224-6469 GCA_003158365.1 Ignavibacteriota bacterium
ATAAACAGTTTTACGCCAAGTTTATTGAAAAGCTTAACTTTCATAAGAAATCCACAGTTTATGAAAATTAAGGAAGGAAATATTTAATAACAATTGCAAATTTTAACAACATATTTTGGTGGGAAGGTGTTGAAATAGTTTACAGGTACCATCATTCTCTATCAGGGAATTGAGTATAAATCAAAATTGATAAAAAAAATCCCCTATTTCGGGGGATTTTCTTCCTCAGTTATTTCATATATGCA
>PMIW01000218.1 GCA_003158365.1 Ignavibacteriota bacterium
CACGCCAATAAGAAATGAATGTGAACATTACAGTCGTTAAGACTATAACTTTCGTTGTTTTGGAACTTAAACCGCTGCCTTTAGTTAGCGATGAATCTGCATCCATTATATTTATACAAAAAAATCTATTTTGATATAAAAAAAATCCATTATAAATTCAGCATATATATATGCTTTAATATAACGGATTTTTATTTAAAATTAGTTTAACAATCTATCTCTGTTATCTTCAATGTCTGCGGTATTTTGCAGGTTTTGCATCCATTCCTGAACAGCTGACTGCTGTTTAGTAGTTAACATTTGTTTTCTTATATCCTGCTGCTTTGCAAGATAATCCTGTTCGTTATAAGGAGTAATCCAGTTTACTTTTACAATATAAATTCCCCTGTCACCCTTAATCGGTAATGAAACTTCCCCTGCTTTCATTTTGAAAATTGCATTTATCACTTTAAAATCAGCACCTATTTTAGGATCCGGTTTGCTCATCGAAACTGTATCTGCCGATTCAACTTTATATTGAGGATAAGCTGAGTTAACCGATGACAAATCATTATTCTGAATTTTTCCTTTAAGTTCATTAGCAGTCTGCATTATTACTTCAAATCTTTTCTTCATCTGCAATTTTGGTTTTATCATCTGAACCTTTACAGAATCAAAGTTTTTATATCCTTCGGATATTTTCTGAATGACCTGATATACTCCATATCCTCCCTGAATTTTCAAAGGTCCATAAACTTTATCAATACTGCTTTCAAGGCCGAATTTAACAAGCCCTGCATTTTGACCTGCACCAGGAATATAGCTATTCTTGGAAACTTCAGGAGTAACCGATACATTTAACATATGATTTTTTGCAAGCGAGTCAAGCGTAAGTTTCTTGCCTGCATTACAAGATAAGAATGAACCCTGTCCGCTTTCGAGTTCTTTTATAAAATCGGCTGCTTTTTTCCTTGCAATATCTTTAGTCCTTGTACTTGCCGTTACGGGTTTTTTTAATTCTGCAATTTTGAATTCCTTTTTGGATTTTGCTTTAATTTTCAATATATGATAACCGAATTGTGTTTTAACGGGTCCGACTATGTCACCAGGATTTCCGTTTAATGCCGCATCTTCAAATTCCTTTACCATAGCACCTTTAGTAAACCATCCTAAATCACCGTTATTTTGTTTTGCTGAAGGATCTTCGGATATTTCGCCTGCAAGTTTTTCAAAATTTTCACCTTTTTTTACTCGGGCAAGGATTTCTTCTGCTTTTTTCTTAGCTCCGGCAGTATCGGTTCCAAAGTTAACCAATATATGAGCTGCATTTACATATGTCTCGTCACCTTCTTTAGAATCAAGCAATTTAACGACTTTATATGCATCCTGGTCAATGATTAAATTTGAAACTGAATCTTTTGAAGCGCCGAAAAGGAAATTCAGAACACCTTTTCCAAGGGTATTTGGTTTCTGAAATTCTGAATTGAAAGGAGCTGATGATTCATCATTTATTATTTTGATGAGTGAAGAATCTTCAATAGTGGAATTTTTTAATTGTTTAATGTATCCTTCGAGTAATTTGCCTACATTCAAGGAATCATCCGCTGTAGCAATATCTGGAAATACTACATATTTAAATTTGATTGCTTCTTCCTGTTTAAAATCATCTCTATTCTCATCATAGTATTTTTTCATTTCATCATTGGAAATTTGCAGTAAATTAGAATCAATTATTGTATTCGGATCCAGCATCAAATAACTTATTCCTGCTTTCAGATTATCATCTTTGTACTTTTGCAAAACGTCACCTTCGGAAACAGACACGGATGCAGCAACCAAAGAATTTATTTTATTATCCTGCAATATTTTTCTTAAATATTGTTCAATCTCTACCCATTTTGATTTATTTTCCGGTGCCTGGATTGCCATTTGCAAATAATCCGGATGGAAAACGCCCAATGAATCGACAAAATTATTTCTTAACCAGTCAGGTAATGATTCCGGTTCATTAAAAACCCAGTTTAAAACTTCCTGGTCTGATACCGAAATCCCGAGCCTTTTCATTTCCTGGTCCTTCAAAGCCTGCTGTACCATATAATTCCAAACCTGTTCTTTTAGCTGCTGATAAGTTTGCTCATCGATTTCTTTTCCTTTATTCTGTTCTTTCGTTTGTTCAACCTGTCTTTGCAGCATAGATTCGTACTCTTTGTACTGCAGTTCGACACCATTGACTTTTCCAAAAACAACCTGCTGTGTGCCTCGTAATCCAAGATAATTCATACCCCATTCAAAAATTATAGTACCAAGAAACGCAATTATGAGTATAATGATGATAAGAGGCATCTTATCTCTCATTTTATTCATTATTCCGGTATTGTGTTTCGCCTTTGGCTTATCCATTCGTCTGTAAATACTCCTTTAAATATAAAAATGAAATTTTGATAAATTTAAACATTAAAATTAAACTTTTTATACTGTAAAATCAATGAATAATGGGGGTATTTAGCAGGAATATGATTGATTGATAAAATAACCTGCCAAATTATTGTAAATAATATCTGTTATTTGGATTTAGTACGAACAATCAGGATTTTTTTTATTGTTGTTTGTTGATATAATTTTTCCAATTTTAGAAATAATACTAATCAATATTTTTATGAAATATTCAAAATTATTTGTCTATCTTGCACTCGCTTTTATACTTTTTCTGTTCTATTTTATTTACGTACAAAGTATAAAGAAAAATGAAGCCGAAAAAGAAAATCCCGAAACACCTGATTACGGCTGGTTTGAGACTCAAAGAGCATATCCATTCAGTGAAATTCCCAATGATGAACGCATTAAATCGATTGATTATGTGAAAAATTTTATGAATAAAGATGAATATTTTAAAACTGCTTCCTGGACTCTTGCAGGTCCGATGAACGTAGAGGGAAGAATTACAACGATAGCAATCGACCCGTTAAATCCGCAGATAGTATTTGCAGGCTGTGCAAACGGAGGAGTGTGGAAATCAACGAATTTTTGTCAGAGCTGGGTAAGTGTTTTTGATAATCAGAATACATCTTCTATAGGAGCACTTGCAATTAATCCCCTATCATCGAACATCGTATACTGCGGTTCAGGAGAAGCTAATTCACTTAGAAGTTATTATCCCGGTACGGGAATTTATAAATCAACTAACTCCGGAGTGAATTGGACTTATGTTGGTTTGCAAAATAGTTTTAGTATAGGCAATATTGCAATCAATCCTTCTAATACTAATGAACTTTATGTTGCTGCCGTCGGTTCACTGCGCCACAATAACCCCGAAAGAGGAATTTATAAATCCACAGATGCGGGTAATACCTGGAGTCAATCCTTATACATAGCTGATTCTGTAGGTGCAATAGATGTTGCAATTGATCCTTCCAATCCTGCAAGAATTTTTGCAGCAATGTGGGAAAGGACAAGAAGAGAAAATTACGTAAAATACGGGGGTCCGAAATCTGCACTTTACATTTCGACAAATTCCGGATTGAACTGGACTATTGTAAACGGTGGCTTTCCGTCAAATTCCGCATCACTCGGAAGAATTTCACTAGATATTGCAAAATCGAATTCTCAGATTATTTGCGCATTAATATCAAATACAGATGGGTCTTCAGGGGGAATGTATAAATCAACAGATGGCGGAGTAAACTGGACATTAATAAATTCTTCAGTTGCTTCATCTTCAAATTATGCGTGGTTTAACAGGGTTTGCAAAATAAATCCGACCAATCCCAACCAGATTTTTTGCGGCGGACTTTATATGGAAGTTTCTGCAAATGGAGGAACATCATTCCCTACTGTGTTTTCAGGAATACACGTTGACCATCATGCAGTTTGTTATGCACCTTCCAATTCAAGTTATATTGTAATCGGGAATGACGGGGGGATTGACTATTCATCAAACGGAGGTTCGAGTTTTACATCAAGTCCTTCCCTTCCTGTTACGCAGTTTTATGCAGGTGATATTAGTTATCAAAATCCCGCAGTATTGATTGGCGGGGCTCAGGATAATTCTTGCATTATGACGACAGGGAGTGTAACTACCTGGAATACTGTAACCGGTGGTGATGGTTTTTACTGCCTTATTGATTATCAGAATCAACAATATATGTATGCTTCTTCACAAAACGGAGGTTTACTCCGTTCAACGAATGGTGGCAGCTCTTTTTTAAGTGCAACCTCAGGACTTGACCTGACATATTCAAACTGGAGCACGCCATGGATAATAGATAAAAATGACCCATCTATTCTTTATTGCGGAACTTACAAAGTTTTTAAATCGGTTAACAGGGCTGCAAGCTGGACTGCTATAAGTCCTGACCTTGCAAAAGCACACATTGTAAATCTTGGTACAATTACAACTCTTGATGTATCCAAATCGAATCCAAATGTTATATACACTGGAACTGATGATGCAAATATATGGGTAACTACAAATGGCGGAACAAACTGGAATTTAATTAATGCGGGTCTGCCGAACCGCTGGGTTACAAGAGTTACCATTCATCCTGACTCAGCAAATATATGTTACGTAACACTATCCGGTTATAAGGTTGATTCTACAGGTGCTCATATATTCAGAACAACCAACTATGGTACAAACTGGGTTTCCATAAGCGGAAATCTTCCTGATGCTCCGGTTAATGATGTTCTGATTGATCCGAATAATAAAAACAGGTTATATGCAGGAACGGATTACGGAGTAATGGTTTCGCAAAATTTAGGACAGTCGTGGGCTGTGCTGGGTAGTGGATTCCCGTCAACAGTACCCGTGCATGATCTGACAATACACGCACCGACTTCAAAGTTAGTCGCATGGACACACGGCAGAAGTGCTTTCAGTATTGATATCGGAGCGCCACAGGGGATTAATTCGCAGAGCAATCTTGCATTTGAATATAAATTATTCCAAAATTATCCGAACCCTTTTAATCCTACAACAAATATCAAATATCAGATAGCAAATAACAGTTTAGTTTCTTTGAAAGTATATGATATACTTGGAAAGGAAATTGCAACTCTGGTAAATTCGAAACAGTCACCAGGAACATATGAAGTATCTTTTGAGGGAAGCAATCTGGCATCTGGAATTTACTTTTACAAATTATCGGTTGATAATGATCAAATTTCAATAAAGAGAATGACATTACTTAAATAAAAAAAACTGCAGATGTTTATTTAACATCTGCAGTTTAATTAATTTTTAATAATAAGAAATATCTGCGAAATCAGTGGAAATTATTTTATCATCAACATTTTTTTGGAATCATTGAAATCCCCGGTTTCAATCCTGTATATATAAAGACCGCTCGATAAATTCCTTCCGTCAAAATCGACATTGTATTCACCTGCCTGAAGTTTCTGGTTTACAAGTGTAGTTACAAGTTTGCCTGTTATGTCATAAACTTTTAGAGTAACAAAATTTATTTCTTTTAATTCGAATTTAATTTTTGTTGTCGGATTAAAAGGATTGGGATAATTGTCATATAATTTATACTCAACGGGAATTTCATTATTTTCTACAACCGTTGAATTTGTTACGTTAAACATAAATCTTGTAGAAGGTGCTGTAGAGCCGGGAGGATTAATACCGCTTCCGCCTGCAGGCAGAGTTGTACAAAAAGCATTTGGTAGAGCAATATCCTGTGCGGCAAAATAATATTCAACGCGTGTGCCTACAGCGCTTCCCGTTATCTGAAAATAAAAAGTATCGAGTGTAGTTGCAGAAGTATAATTTGCCGATGTATAAGAAGTCCAGTTAACTCCGGCGTTTGTCGATTTTCTGAAATATATCCTGGGTGCTTCCCCGCTCCTTGTATATCTAATTATTCCGTTATCGAATACCCTTGCTTTAAGTGTTATTGTACCTGTGTTTGTGGTATTTGTGAACGGTTGAACATGTACTATTGTTGGTGCTGTGTTGTCCAGTTTTCTTGCCGAATCTACTGACTGCTGAGCATCTATTATACCCCATCCATAAGTATTATTAGGTGAAGTATGGTTGCTTGCAAAGAATCTCAGTATTCCTCTCACCTGAATAGGTGTTAAGTTTTTATTTGCCGATAATACAAGTGCTGCAACTCCTGCTGTCAGGGGGCAGGAATAAGAAGTTCCGGAACCGTTCGTATATGTATTTGTCCCGGGAGTCGCAACATAGTTATTTGAACCCATAGCATCCACATCGGGTTTAATTCGCGGAGGAACATCAGTTGTAGGTCCCTGTGAACTGAAAGAAGCTATAGTACCCGAAGAAGATACTGCTCCGACAGTTATAATGCTATCTGCATCAGCAGGACCATTTAAAGTATTTATTGTACCGCCATTACCATTATTTCCGGCAGAATTACAAACTACAATTCCGTGTCGGGCTGCCAATGCAGCTGCAAGGGTAACGGGCAATGTATGTCCGTTCATATCCAAATATGTGTAACCGGGATAAGGAGAATCAAAAGCAAGGTATCCAAGTGAACTGGTAATAACATCTGCACCAAGACTATCTGCCCATTGTGCNNTCTTGCAACTACAAATGTTGATCTGAACGCAGGGCCTATCATTTGTCCCGGTTTATATCCGCCAACAAGTGAAAGAGTATTTGTTCCGTGTGAGGATGATGTACCAACGCTATAGGCATTGGGTATATGAAGCTGAAAGTCATATTGCGCCTTAACATTCATAGGAAGCGTTGTAAATACTTCATGATTCTGACCTCTCCATCCGTTATCAAAGTTCGCTACTATAACACCCTGACCGTAAACACCGATATCATGAACAAGATTTACTTTTATCTGCGTAATTTGAGAAAGTGCGGAGGCGGTACCATAATTCAACGAATCAACGTTTGGCTGGTCACCTGAATAATTCGGAGTAATCAAACCATCACTTACATTTGATTCAACACCCTCTTTTACTTTCTTAAATCTTTCAATTAAATCTATTTTAGTAACATAGTTTAGATTTGCAATATCGTAAAGCTGATTAATTGTAACATCTGCCGAGACGGCATTGAACCATTTAAGCTCCTGTCTTATTTTTAAGACTTTTTGCGTTAAATTATTTTTGTAAACTTCATATACGGGTACATCAGACATATCCACCAAATGCCCTGCGGGCATAACTTTTGAACGCCTGTCAAGTGAACGCTGTGATACAAGGTTTAGCGGATTATTGAGCTTTGATTCAGCATTCGGTCCCTTATCATTTAAATAAATATAAACACTATATTGGTTATTTGATAAATTTTCTATTGCAAATTTTAGTTGAGGACTGAATTTGTCCTTTTTCTGACCTGTAGCTGTAAATAATGCGAAAGAAATTATTGCAACAACAGAAAGTATAATAAGTTTTTTCATTTTTATAAATATTTTAAAAAGTATTATGTTAGTAATATTAACATTAAAATTATGAATAAAATTAATGATTAACTATATAAATACAACACCGAATTGTAACAAATTGTAAACGAGTTTCCTAAAAACAATTACAAATGAAGTGAAAGATATGGCAAAAAACTGCATTAAGTTCATATTTATACCATGATAATAAAAAGGATAACTATATTAAATAAAAAAAAACAGAAGTCAAATTGACTTCTGTTTTTTATCTAACTAAAATATGCGGAATCATAGAAATAAGAGATAATTATTTCACTAAAATCATTTTTTCAGACTGAACAAAATCTCCTGCTACTATCCTGTATATATAAATCCCGCTCGATAAATCCCTGCCGTCAAAATCAACATTATATTCACCCGTCTGAAGTTTCTGATTAACCAGGGTTGTAACCAGTTTACCAGTTACGTCATATACTTTTAAAGTAACAAGCCTTAATTCTTTAACATCGAATTTTATTTTTGTAATCGGGTTAAACGGATTAGGATAATTATTGAATAATTTAAATTCACTTGGAACGTTACTGCTAATCGGTGTAACATTTGTAATCAAAAAAGAAAATCTTGTCGGAGGCGCAGTTGAACCCGGAGGATTAATTCCACTTCCGCCTGAAGGTAAAGTAGATGCCAGAGGATTCGGCAATGCAATATCCTGAGCGGCGAAATAATATTCGACACGTGTGCCGATTACGCTTCCGAGAATCTGAAAATAGAATGTATCGATGTTAGTAGCCGGATTATAAGTTGTGAAGTTAGCCGATGTATAAGCAGTCCAGTTCACGCCATTGTCAGTTGTTTTTCTGTAGTAAATTCTCGGAGCTTCACCGCTTCTGGAATATCTTATAATTCCGTTATCAAAGACTCTTGCTTTCAAAGTTATTATACCGGTATTGTTAGTATTTACAAACGGCTGGGTGTGTAAAATAGTCGGTGATGTTACATCCATTCTTCTTGCCGAATCAACTGACTGCTGTGCGTCAATTAGACCCCAGCCAATTGAGTTATTCGGGGAAAGATGATTGCTTGCATAAAATCTCATAATTCCTCTAACCTGAAGCGGAGTGAGATTTTTATTTACAGATAATACAAGTGCACAAACACCTGCATTTAGGGGACAGGCATAAGATGTTCCGCTTCCAAAGTTATTATAACCATTAGTGCCTTCAGCAACCTGATTGCCGCTGCCAAGAGCCGTTACATCGGGTTTAAATCTTGCAGGTACATCAGTTGTCGGTCCTGATGAACTGAAAGAAGCTACAGTTCCTGAACTTGTAACGGCACCTACGGTAAGAATACTATCAGCATCTGCAGGACCACCAAGAGTATTATGAGTAGTACTCTGACCGTCATTACCGGCCGAGTTGCTTACAACAATACCAACGTGAGCCGCCCGGGCTGCTGCTCTCGATATCAACAAAGTTCTTCCGTCCATATTTTGCCACGTATAACTTGTATCCGGTGCATCAAATACCAGATATCCGAGCGAACTTGTAATTACATCTGCTCCGAGACTATCAACCCATTGTGCCGCTGCTGACCAGTGGTCCATTTCAAACCATCTTTCACCGGGATCTACTTCTGTTCTGCAAAGTATGAATGATGAACGGAAGGCCGGTCCTATCATATTACCCGGAGCATAACCACCGACAAGTGATAAAGTAGCTTCACCGTGAGGATGTTGAGCAATGTTCACTGTATCACCGGTTTGAAAATCCCGTTTTCTTAAAATTTTTGTCGGTAAAGTAGTAAATGCCGGATGTGTAAGATAATCATAACCTGCATCGAAGTGACCAATTAATATTCCCTGTCCGTAAATTCCCTGATTGTGAACTATGTTCACTTTTATTTGAGATATCTGCGCCAGACCTATACCGTAATTCAAAGAATCAACATCAGGATGGTCATTATTAAAATGAGGGGTTATCAGCTTATCGCTTACATTTGTCTCTATATCGTTTTTTTGTTTCTTAAACCTTTCAACCATATCTATTCTGTTAACATAATTAAGATTTGCTATATCATAAATCTGGCTCACTGTTACATCGGCGGAAATTACGTTAAACCACTTAAGTTCGTGCCTGACATTCAATACTTTCGAGCTGATTTCGTTTGAATACTCACGGCAGACCGGTACATCGGCCATTTCCACTAAATGTCCCGCAGGCAGTACTTTTGCCCGCCTGTCTAACGAACGCTGTGAAACAAGACCCAGCGGATTATTCAGCATTGCATCAGCATTGGGACCTTTATCATTAAGGTAAATGTAAACACTATATTTATAATCGGATGAATTTTCTATTGCATATTTTAATTGCGGACTTAATTTATCATTTTTTTGCCTCGTAGCCATAAAAATTGATAAAGAAATTAAAGCAACAACGGAAAGTGTAATGAATTTTTTCATATTGAAATTATTTTTTATATAATAACAAATTTAACAATATTTAAGTTAAGATTATATGAATAAAATCGATATTTTAAGATAAAAT
>PMIW01000069.1 GCA_003158365.1 Ignavibacteriota bacterium
GAATGCCTTTATAAATGCTTCCTGCGTCAGGTCCTGCACGTCCTCTTTATTCCTTATCATTCTGAAGATTAATTTGTAAATCAGCTGACGGTTTTTAGTCATTAATTTCTGGTATGCATCCTGCTTGCCTGCAATAGCTTCATCAATCAGAATAATATCTTCGGATTTTGAGTCTTTTCTTGTATTTTCGTTCCCGCCTATGGGCATATATTTACCAATTCAATAATTTTGAATATAATCAGTAAATTTATAAAAATACANNGCGGATTTTAAGCCGGAATCCAGTGTTTTTTTGATTAATATATAAATGTTCCATTAATGATTAAATCTGCAATATATATTTGAGAATATATTTCCTAAATTATTAGTCTAGAGAACGAAAAATCTTTAAACTTTACAAATTAATTAAAGTTGAAATGAAAATCGTTAAAGAAAAAAATATTACAGGTAAAAAAGAAATCGAAATTATAAATTTAAAAAGATTTATTTCAACTTATAATGAAAAGATAAACAAAAATGTAAAATTCGAAATTTTAGATATTAACAAAATTAAATTAATATATCCGGATTACAATGGAGAAAATCCTGATTTTGTTCTTTTAATAAATGATAAATATGTAGCCGTAGAACTATTTGAATTAGTTAAAGATAATATTGAACCTCTGAATAAAGACGCAGTAGATGAATTAAATAATCCTAAAAATTCCGCACATTTATATTCTCAAAGAGTCAAAAGAGATGACCAGACATTATATCTAATGGAAAATTTAGCAGAGGTAGCATTAGAAAGAATTAATAACAAGATACAAAATAAGTTAAAGTATTATATTACATGTCCTCTGTGGCTAATTGGATACGCAGATAAAACTTATAATAAATTTTTATTGACACCTTATAACGATGACAACATTCAAAAAAATGTTGTTGATTATATTTCGAAAAATATTTTACGGGACAAAAAGATTGAAAAGATTTGGTTAGCAGAATTTTCAAGCAAAAATTTATTATTGGAAATAAAATAAAAATAAAACAAAGAACGAGAAACCGTTTTATCACGTTACAGACTTCGGCTTGATAATTAAATAAAATCATCATTCAGAATTACTATAATTCCCCCTTGATTTTTTCTTTTCTTCCCCATATATTAATATGGTATATTTTTGTTCTTTTACATAATTTCTTAAAAATATCCGGAATGAAAACACGATAACAAAACCGGTACATAACGGTTGCTACAAACACGACGCGTCGGGCTCCTCGTGAGCTTAAAAACAACTTCTTTTGCTCTTACTCAATAGACTCTACGGACTCAACAGACTCTACAGACTTCTTGATTTATGTTTAATATTTTACATTTTAAACGTAAATTGTCTGATGAAAGTAAAGAAAAACACAGTTAAAGTAATTACCCTCGGATGCTCGAAGAACCTTGTCGATTCAGAGTTCCTGATGGCACAGCTGAAATCCAACAATGTCGAACTTGTAGAAGACGAAACAAAATGCGAAAGCGTGATAATCAATACCTGCGGATTCATCGATACTGCAAAAGAAGAATCAATCAACACAATTTTAAAAGCAGTCGAAAGAAAAGAAAAAGGTAAGTTGAAAAATATCTTTGTCGCAGGCTGCCTTTCTGACAGGTATAAATCCCAGCTCGAAAAGGAAATTCCCGAAGTTTCTAAATATTTCGGGGCTACAGATAAACATCAAACCGTAATAGGGATTCTGAATGAATTCGGCGTGGATTATAAAAATGAACTTTTAGGCGAAAGATTAGTAACAACTCCGTCACATTTTGCGTATATAAAAATAAGTGAGGGTTGCGATAACCCATGTTCTTTTTGCGCAATACCTATTATGAGGGGAGTGCATAAATCAAAACCTCTTGATGAAATATTAATAGAAACGCAAAAGCTTGCATCACGCGGAGTAAAGGAATTGATTATAATCGGACAGGATACTACATACTGGGGATTTGATTTGGACGGGAAGAGAAACCTGAAAAAAGTGCTGGGCGAACTTTCTGAAATCAACGGAATAGAGTGGATTCGCTTGATGTATGCATATCCGTCCCGATTTCCCGTGGATATGATAAAAGAAATTAATGAGAACGAAAAGATTTGTAATTATCTCGATATTCCCGTGCAGCATGTTTCCGATAACGTTTTGAAATCGATGAGACGCGGTATCACAAAGAAAAACCAGATTGCACTGCTTGAAAAACTGAGAAAAGAAATTCCGGGAATAGCGCTCAGGACTTCCGTAATGGTCGGCTATCCTGAAGAAACAGAAAAGGATTTCGAAGAACTTTTGGAATTTGTTAAGGAATTTAAATTCGACAGGCTCGGGGTTTTTACTTATTCAATAGAAGAGGGTACATTTGCATATGATTTAAAGGACAGGATACCAAGGAAGGAAAAACTGCTCAGGCAAAAATTGATTCTGGAAGCACAGAAGCAGGTTGCAGAGGAACTGAACGCTTCATCGGTGGGTAAAATATTTAGAGTGCTGATTGACAGGAAAGAGAATGATTATTACATCGGCAGAACTTATAAAGATGCTCCTGAGGTTGACCAGGAAGTTTACGTTGACAGCAAAAAAGAATTGAAAATCGGAAAGTTTTACGATATTGAGATTTTCGATTTTGAAGAATTTGATTTATTTGGCGATGTTATTAAATAATAACTTGTTTATATTATTATGAGATATTTATCTTACATAAAAACTAATCTTCTCATGAAAAGATTATTTAAATATTTTCTTTTTCTCGTGTTAATTCCTGTGTGCGGTTATTCCCAGATAGTTGATAAAAGTCTGGATAATATTGATTTAAATAAAGAATACTTTTATCTTGACCCGCTTGTATTTAACAGTAAAGATAGCACGAATGCAAGGCTCGACCTGTATATAGAGCTTCCTCTTGAATATATCCAGTTCAAGAGAAATCAGGCTACCCAGAATTATGATGCGTTTATTGATTACTTTATAACGATAAAAAACTCCAGAGATAAAGTGGTATATGATAATATTTACAGTGAAACGATGTCCAATACGGAAAGCGAGCAAAAAAAGATAACCGAAAAAACAGTTTATGCAATCAAGCAATTTTATCTTCTTCCCGATAATTACAAACTGACTTTCACCTTAAAAGATAAAAACAACCTGAAGGAGTATTCCAAAAATTATTCTATAAATGTAAAAGATTTCAACAGGAAAAAAATTGATTTCAGCGATATTATGCTTGTCAGTAATTACAGCGAGGACAAAGACGGCAGGAAAGAGATTTCTCCTCTCGTTAACAGGAATGTCGGAAACCTGAAAGATTTTTATTTGTTTTTTGAAGTTTATAATAATACGGATAGTACCATGGAATCCGAATATAATTATAAATTAATAGACGAAAAGAATAAAACAATTTTAGAAGGCACATATAATTATTATCTTGATTCCGGTGTCAACAAGAAAATCGAAAAAATCTCCACTAATCAGATGATTATAGGAAACTATAAATTCGAAATTACAAATAAAAAGTCATCGGATATAGTTGTTTCAAAAGATTTGATTTACAGATGGGATTTTCTTCCTGTAAACCTGAAAAATCTCGACCTTGCTGTTTCTCAGCTTATGTATATTGCCACATCCGACGAACTTAAGAACATAAAAAAAGCAAAGACACAGGAAGAAAAGCAAAGAAGATTTTTAAAATTCTGGAAAAGCAAGGACCCTACTCCAAATACTCCGAAAAACGAGCTGATGATTGAATATTACAACAGGATTAAAATTGCAAATGACAGGTATTCGCACTACGTAGAAGGATGGAAAACCGATATGGGCATGGTCTATATAATTTACGGAAATCCGAGCAATATCGACCGCCACCCGTTCGAATCCGATTCGAAACCCTATGAAATCTGGGAGTATTATGATTTAAGAAAGAGATTTGTGTTTGTGGATGATTCGGGGTTCGGGGATTACAGGCTGACCACGCCAATCTGGGATGACAGGACCAAAATGAATTATTAAATAATTTTGCTTCGCTTGTTTAAATACTTCAGCAGGGATGTATCGAAAGGTGTTTCTGTTGTCAGAAGTACATAATCAATTTTATTCTTCCTGCATTCGGTTTTATATGTGTCAATAAATTCTTTCATCGCTTCCCTGTATGATTTCTGCACTGCGAAAGGCTGTGAATACATTTCTTCGCGTGTTTCCAGATCCACGATTGTCAATGGATTACCTTCCAGAAAAGATAATTCCACGGGGTCGAGCACCTGAAAAATAATCACTTCGTTTTTATTGTACCTGAAATGTTTAAGTGCATTCATAACTTCACTTTGATTATCGAGAAAATCGCTGATAATTATTACCAGACCCTTGCGTTTAATCTTTTCTGCAATTGCATTAAGGCTGACCGCTGTTCCCGTGCGGTTCAATGATTTTACCGCTGCCAGTTCTTTTAATATCAGTTTTAAATTCGTTTTAGTGGAATGCGGCGGCAGGTACTTTCTTATTTCCGTATCATAAGTTGTCAGAGATACAGCATCTTTCTGCAGCACCATCAGGTATGAAAGGGAAGCGGCAACATAAGACGCATATTCGAGTTTTGATATTTTTCCGTTTGAGGGTTTATCCGGGTCAGCACTTTTGCTTTTTCTGAATCTGTCAAATATCCCTGAAGGCTTATTGCCGTCTTTAGAGTTATTCGAATGAGAATTAAAAGTCATTGATTTACTTATATCCATAAGGATATAAGATTTAAGGTTTGTTTCCTCTTCGAATTGCTTTATATAATATCTTTTCGTTCTTGCGAATACTTTCCAGTCAAGGTGTCTTAAATCATCTCCCGGCATGTACTGCCTGTGCTCGGCAAATTCAACGCTGAAACCGTGATAAGGGGATTTGTGAAGCCCTGCCATGAAACCTTCGACTACCTGTTTCGCCTTAAGCTCCATATTGGAGAGCCTGGCTATGACAGAAGGTATTAAATATTTCCTGTAATCGGACCGGTTTATCAAAATTCCAAAATTGTTTTAAAAAATTATAGGTCAAAGCCTCATGCCTGCCGCAAAATAACTTTGACCTATTATTGAAAATTAATTTATTTCTTTATTTTTTCTGTGTTTTATCAACAGTACCGTCATCAACTTTAT
Source organism: Ignavibacteriota bacterium (assembly GCA_003158365.1). GTDB lineage: Bacteria > Bacteroidota > Ignavibacteria > Tepidaquicellales > Tepidaquicellaceae > FEN-1279. The sequence continues at coordinate 5,151 of PMIW01000069.1, forward strand.
TCGTTTTCTTGGTATCATCTTTTTTCGTGTTATCCATTTTCATGTTGTCCGTTTTCTTGTCGTCCTTTTTCAGGTCTTCTTTTTTCGGTTCGTCTTTTTTGGTGTCTTTGCTTTCGTTGGATTCTATTTTTTTAATAATGTCTTCTATCGATGTACCCGATTCAAGTGTTTGGAGCATTACTCTGGCTGATTCGCTCAGCTTTTCATTCTCATCGGAATCTTTCGGGTATTTCTCGAGAAATTTTTTGTAAGCAATTATTGCATTGTCTTTATCTTTCATTTTTTCGTCATAAATAAAAGCAACAAGGAACATGGATTGCTTTGCATCCTTTGTCGCAGGGAATTTATCCACTACATCGGAATATGCTTTTACTGCTTCGGGATAGTTTGCAAGGTTTTCGTCGTATATTTTTGCAACCTGTAAATATGCAAATACAGCTTTATCAGACTTCGGATATTCTTTTATGAATTCTTTGTATGTATTAATCGATTCGGTGAACATGTTATTGTCTTTCTTAACCATTGCACTGTCGTAAAGAGACTTTGCTGTTGAAAGATAATCTTCTTCGGTTTTCATTTTCCTGGAGCAAGAAGCAAGTGTAAATATTAGAGCAATACTTAAAAGTATCTTAATTTTTGAATTTAGCATATTTTTTTTATATTAATTTAAATGAATAATTACATTAATTTAAAGAATTATAATCACAATTTTAATGAAAAAACTAAACCTGAATGAAAATTTTATATCCCGCATCTGGAGGGATAAAATGTACTATAAGGGTCTGAAAACCACGGATGGAAGAGAAGTGGAGATTTTGGATTACGGAATAGTGAACAAAGATTCAGGAGCCGATTATAAAAATGCGCGAATAAAGATTGAAAACAGCGTTTTCAGCGGTGATATCGAAATACACAGGTCGCTCAGGGACTGGTTCCTGCACAATCATAAAGGCGACGGTAAATATAATAAGGTAATCCTGCAGGTTGTATTCTGGGATGAGGATTTTCCGGGCGGGACATCTCTTCCGGTTGTTATGAAATCCAGGGAAATTCCGACCGTGATTTTATCCGAATTCCTGACAAAGTCCATACACGATATCTGGAAGGAAATTATCAATAACCCGTCAAAAGATTTTAAGCTGCCGTGCTTTCCGGGGAATGAAAAAATCGATTCCGCACAAAAAAAAGAATGGCTGAGAAATGTCAGCATGAAAAGACTGAACTATCATTCTGTAAGATTAAACCAAAGACTCGAATTTCTCGAAGAAATTGACGGCTCAAAAAGAAAAAAATGTAACTGGGAAAGAATTTTTTTCGAGTACACGCTCGAAGCACTCGGCTATTCCAAAAACAAAGAGCAGTTTCTGAAATTTGCGGGAAAAATTGAACTTGAAAAGATAAGAAAAGCAAAATTAAACATCGGAGAAATTGAATCCCTGTTCTTTGGCACGGCAGGATTGCTTTCAAATCTGAAATATAAAGATGATTATATTGAGCAATTGAAAGAAAACTGGGAAAAAATAAAAGAGAAATTTAAACCCGAGACAATGAATAAAGCCGAATGGAATTTTTTCCGGTTAAGGCCTCAGAATTTCCCGACCACCAGGATGGCTTACGCAGTGTCGCTTTGCAGGGAAATGCTTTTTTCCGGTTTTTTCAGGAGAGCGGTTTTTTGCTTTGAAAAAAGCAAAAACACGAATAAGGATTTGACGGATTTATTTCTAAACTTGCAGGTTTCAGAGTACTGGAGAAATCATTACGTGTTCGGAAAAAAAGTAAATTCCGGTATCAAATCAATCGGGGCGGACAGGGTTCACGAAATTAACACGAATGTGGTTTTACCTTTGATGTATTTGTATTCGGGTTTATTCGATAAAAGCGATTTAAGAGAAAAAGTAACGGATTATTATTTTTCGGTTAAAGATAAAAGCGAAAATGAGATTACGAGAGTGATGCAAAAACAGCTGGGAATAAAAGCCTCCTCGATTTCGGAAAGCCAGGGACTGATACATCTTCATAATTTTTATTGTGTCAAGGGAAAATGCGATGATTGTTCAATCGGCAAGCAGATGTTTAAAAAAGAGAGTAATCCGGGTGTTTTAAAAATAATACTTTATTAATTTTTTATTAACATTTGAATGATTAATTTAATGAGATTCGTCCCGTTTTAAGAACCGGTGAGATGAGTCCGTGGTTGTGTAATTTACATTTGCCGGTTCTTCATTTTTTACAAATAATGCAAAAATCCATAGATATTATATATTGTGAGAATTGCAATTCTGCAAAAAAATCAATTTTTAAAGAACTTGGAATGGATGAGCTTTTCAAGCTGAATTTGAATAAGAATTGTAATTTTTATAAAAAAGGACAGGTGATTTTCTTTGAAGGAAATTATCCTGACGGGCTATTTTGCATAAGAGACGGAAAAGTTAAAGTTTTTAAAATCGGCACATCGGGAAAAGAACAGATTATCAGGTTTGCAAAGAACGGAGATGCTCTCGGGTACAGGGCCTTGCTTGTAGGGGAGACCTACAGCGCTTCGGCATCAGCACTCGAAGATTCCCATATCTGCTTTATCAGGAAAGAAACTGTCTTTGAAATTTTTAAATCGGATAATAATTTTTCTTTCAGCCTTTTAAAACTTCTCTCACGCGACCTGGAAGATGTAGAAACAAAAATGGTGAAACTTGCGCAGAAACCTGTCCGCGACAGGCTTGCAGAAGCATTGCTGATTTTAAAAGAAACCTACGGAACGGATAAATCGGGGAATCTTAACATTTCACTTTCCAGGGAAGATTTTGCAAACATTGTGGGAACGGCAACAGAAACGGTAATCCGCCTGCTTGCTGAATTTAAAAAAGAAAAACTGATTGAAACAAAAGGAAAGAAAATTAAAATTATAAACTTTGAAAAGCTGGTGAAAATAAGCAAATTAAACGATTGATATTTTAGTAATGATAATTTTAAAAAAAGCAAAGATATGAATGCTCTCCTTTGCGTTCTTTGCGAAGGACTTTGCGTACTTTGCGGTAAGTTTTTTTTATGACAAAACAAAAATCCGACGAACTTCAGAAAATTGCGTTAAGAGTAAGGGAAAGAA
>PMIW01000241.1 GCA_003158365.1 Ignavibacteriota bacterium
CCCAAACTCAGTTTGGGAACGAGTTTACGAATTTATTTCTTCTCCGTCTGATCTTTTGCTTCGTTGATTTTATTTCTTAATTCAAGTTCATATGCAGGGTCGAGTTTAACAGCTTTCTCCCAGTCAAGTATGGCTTCTTTATACTTACCCATACCATAATATTTATTTCCCCTGTTGTAATATGAGTCAGAAAAATCAGGTTTTAGCTCTATTGATTTAGTATAATCCGCAACAGCTCTGTCGTAATCGAACTGGCAGGAATATGCATTCGCACGGTTGAAATAAACCAGCGGGTAATCGGGTTTTAACTTAATAACTTCAGTATAATCTTTAATTGCATTTTCATATTCATCCATGTCAAAATAGCTTATTCCCCTGTTATTAAAAGCGCTGGCATAATCGGGTTTTATTCCAATTGCTTTTGTGTAATCCAAAATCGCCATATTATATTCTTTCAACTGCCTGTATGTATTGCCCCTGTTAAAATAAGTAATTTCGGGTTGGTTATTCGGATATTTAATAAGCATTGTATCCAGAATAAGAATCATATTTTCGTATTCTTCGAGTTTTTGTGCTNNCCCTGTATCTTTTTACAAGTTCATTAAAAGTCTGGGAGTAAGATGGGACGGCTAAAAATATTATAAAAAAAACTGCAAAATATAAAATATTCTTTTTCATAAAATACCCTGTTTATATAATATAAAAATATTTTTGATTGATTATAAGTCATGAGAATTTATAAACATTATTCTTCCTTAGACAAAAAGTAATAAAAAGAATAAGACTTGAAATTACTTAGAAAATATTTTATGTTCTTTTGAGAATGTAAAAACAAACGGTCACATTCATATAAAGTGAAAACAATACACATCGCTTTAAGATTTTTCTGAAAGAGAAAAATTTAATTAACCAATACAATTTTCAAAAATAATAAACAGAAAATGAAAAAGCTAATTCTGCTTTTTGCGTTCGTTTTTCTTTTTAATCAAATCTCCGTTTCCCAAACGTGGGTTCAGAAATTACCGGGTATAGGTATGTGGTCTCTGGTAAAAGATATCCAGGGGAGAATTTTTGCTGGTTCATCAGGTACAATTAAAGGAGTTTTCAGAACTTCAAATGGCGGGGATACGTGGGATACAGCTTTTATCGGTGGAGCATCGAATATTCTGTATCTTGCCTGTGATTCTTCCAATAGGGTTTATGCAACTTACGGAGCCAATGGCTTACTTAAGTCAACAAATTCGGGGAATAACTGGATAACCATACCCGACAGCGTTTTCGGTAATAAAACCGTACAGGCCGTTGCATGCGGAAAAAACGGATACGTTTATGTGGGAACCGTTTCAGGATATTTATCAAGAAGTACTGATAACGGTCTTACATTTCCTGATACGGCATTAAGCGGACTGACGATTGTTACAATTACAATCGACAGATTTAATCCGAATATTGTTTATGTCGGAGCTTCCTCGACATCCCCGTCCAATACAGGATTCTACAGGTCTACCGATGCGGGACTTACATTCAGCCAAAATCTGAATCCATTAAATATATGGGCTATAGTGGAAAAGAATAATCACAACCTTTATACCGTTACAACATCTACCGGTTATGCATTCAGTAAATCTACTGACGGAGGTCTCACGTGGACAACTGTTTCAAGCCTGAGCGGAGCAATGCGCGGTGCCTGCCTTGACCTATTGGAAAATATTTATACAAGCGGAAACGGAGGTGTTTTCAAATCCACAAATGACGGCGTCAGTTTTACTAACGCAGGTCTTACAATAAGTGCAGACCAGTCATTAAGTTACCAGAACAGAATCCTCGTTGCAACTTCGGGCACTTCAAACGGTGGAGTATGGATTTATGTGGATTCTACAATTTCAGGAATTACAAATTCAANNTTTCAGAATTATCCGAATCCGTTCAATCCGGGTACAAATATAAGATATCAAATAATTAATAACAGTTACATAACTTTAAAAATATTTGATATTCTCGGTAAAGAAATTGCGGCTTTAGTAAACGAAAAACAAAATGCGGGAATTTATAATATTGAATGGGATGCTGAAAATTATTCTTCGGGAATTTATTTCTATAAACTTACTGCGGACGGATTTACAGATATCAAAAAAATGGTGCTTTTAAAGTAATCACAATTATTAGAAAAGCCCTGAATAATATAGTTACTATTCAGGGCTTTTTCGTAAACCGGATTTTTAGCTCTTATACTTTATACGGGAATTTTATTATAAAAGTCGTACCTTTTCCGTATTCGCTATCCACTTCGATTTTTCCTGAATATGACTCTACTATTCTCTTTACAATCGATAAGCCAAGGCCTGTTCCCGGAATATTTCTTGTCTGGTCGTTTTTGACCCTGAAGAATTCCTGGAATAATTTTTCCCTGTCCTCGGGTTTCATACCAATTCCCGTATCGGCTATTTTTGTAACAACATAATTTCCCGATTTATATGCGGAAATATCTATGGTACCTTTTTCTTTGTTATATTTTAAAGCATTGCTGAGAATATTCGTGTACAATCTGTTTATTTCATTGTTATCTGCCTTAATCGGTGGCAGGTCAAGTTCTAAGTTTGTTGTGACTGTAATGCCTTTTTTCTTAAGTTCAAGTTCAAGAAAGTCAACATTTGATTTGAGAATCTCGGGAATATTAAGTTCTTTTATTTCTCTTTCCTTCTTCTTGATTTCCATGCGGGAAATATCGAGCAGGTCGTTGACCATTTCAATCAATCCCTGAAGCCGCTTGGTAGAGCGCGAAATATATTCTTTTTGTTTATCAGGTTTAATACCCATGCTGTCATCGAGTATAAGATTCATAAATCCCATTACCGCTGCCATCGGCGCCTTCAGTTCGTGAGCAACCATGGAAACGAACTGCGATTTGACATATTCGAGTTTTTTCATTTCGGTAATATTATTTATTACCGTTACGACGCCTGCGAGCGAACCGTCAGGATGAGGAACGGGCGAACAGCTGACTTCCACGCATAATTCCCTGTTTTGTTTTAGTTCAAGCTGGGTTGAATAGGATTTGTTTTCGTATTTCTCGGTATTTAATATTTTATTAATTAAATCTGAAACTTCTTTCGGAAGGATTCCGAGAATTTTTTCGCCGATTATTATTTCATTTAAATCAAAATATTTCAGCGACGCAGGATTGAATAAAACAAGTTCACCCGTTTTATTAACAACCATCACACCGTCAAAAATAGAATTTACAATTGTATTGAGTCTTGATTTCTCATATGCTATTTCAAGAAGCCGTTCTTCCCTTTCCTTGCGGAGGCGCTCGGATTCAAGAATCAACAGGCGTTTTTCATATCCTGTTTCGAGATGTTTTAATAATTCATCCGTCGTAAAAGGTTTCGGTATATAGCTTTGTGCGCCGAGTTTTGTAGCTTCGATCGCAGTATCGAAAGTTGCAAATGCAGTTGCTATGTAGCATATTGTATTGGGTCTTGCTTTCTTTATTGTTTTCAGAACTTCTATCCCGTCTATATCCGGCATCTTTAAATCAATTATACACAGGTCGTAATCATTTTTTGTTCCCAGTTCGATTCCTTCGGTTCCGTTTTCCGCCGTATCCACATTGTAACCTTCGCTTTGCAGAATTCTTTTTGTACCTGTTCTCAGACCGCGCTCATCATCAACGATTAATACTTTCGGTTTTATTTCTTCTTGAATTATTTCTTCCACTAATAATTTTTCCTGTCTGATTATTTCTTATATTTTATGAATGCTTCTTCGAGTTTATTGGTCAGCTGTTCTATATTGATAGGTTTATCGAACCAGCCGTCAGCGTGTATCCATTGCTGTTCTTCATCTGTAGAAGCACCGAATTTCATTCCTGTCACATAAGTAGCCGATGTCAAAAGGAATACAGGGATTGTCTTCCCGTATTCATCTCTTTTTATTTTATGCGAAAGGACAAAACCCGCGTCGTGCTCTTCCATAATTAAATCCAGCACACAGGCATCAGGTTTTTCCTTTTTGAAAGTGTCCATGGCTTCTTTCATATTGCTTGCTGTTACTACAATATAACCTTTGGATTCCAGGAGAATTTTATTTTGCTCCAGTAAATCAAGGTCGTCATCAACTAATAATATTTTCTTTTTTGTATTCTCCATCATATATAATATTTAATTATTATTAATTTTTTAAAATTTACTTTTTAATTATTGCTCAAAGGTAATCGTATAATAAAAGTTGTTCCTTCTCCTACCGTACTTATTACCCTTATATCGCCTTTATGCATTTTAATTATGCCGTATGATATCGCGAGCCCGAGTCCCGTTCCTTTTCCAATTTTCTTTGTCGTAAAAAACGGCGTAAATAACTTATTCATGTTTTCCTTTGGTATACCGTTTCCCGTATCAGTTATTTCCGTGATGAAATACCTGTCATCTTTCAATAACCTTATGGATATTTTTTTAACCTGTTTTTCATCCATTGCTTCACAGGCATTATTTATAACATTCAGATAAACCTGCTTTAACTGGTCTATATCACCCGGAATAATCGTTTCATCAGCTTCACTTTCAACATTGAAGGATATTCCCCTGAATTCGGGTTTAATTCGCACTGATTTCAATATACCGTTTATGATGTCAAAAACATCAACATCCGATATTTTCAACTGACCCTGCCTTGCAAAATTCAGCAGGTTTGAAACGATATTTTTGCACCTGTTTGTTTCTTCCGCAATTAAATCAAGGTCTTCTATTGTCTGGGGATTATCAATCCTTTTATTGATTTCCTTTTTTATTAAAGATGTATATAATAATATTGTACCCAGAGGATTATTAATTTCGTGCGCAACTCCCGCTGCAAGCTGTCCAATCGATGCAAGTTTCTCCGCAGACTGAAGCTGTTCCTGTGTGTCCTTCAAATCCGCATAAGCTTTTTCCAGCTTATCTATTAAATATGGAAGACACATATCATTTTCCGCAAGACCTTTAACAATTGCTATAGCATATTCCCTGCATGTTTTATAACCGCAGGAACCGCAATTCAATTCATCCTGCCTCGTGGATTTATTAGACTTAGCCAGAATTTCTTTTATCTTATCTTCATCGGGCGTCGGAATTCTTTTGTCTTTATACTCAAATTCACGCTTTAAATCCAGATCACGGTTGTTGTATATATTGCTTTTCCAAACAAGCTTATCAACCGACTTGTTTTTCCACTCTATATAATCGATTACTTTTGCCCTTCTTGAATAATAATTCAAATTGCTGTCTATTGCAGGACCCGAAATACATCCTTCGCAAAAAAGTATGTCAATGAATTTTGCATTAATTTTATTGTCAAGAATTTCATTCAGAATTTCTTCGACTTTATTTTTTCCTTCTACAACTATGATTTCTTTTTCGAGTATATCACCCGAAATATCTGCCGACTTTAAAAGGCCGCCAGCCAGAGGATACGATTTCCCCATGTAAGAATGCGGCGCGTCAAAATCATCATCTTGTAATTCTGATATTTTAATATTTTTCCTCGTAAATAACTCTTTTACTTCTTCAAACGTCAAAACCGCATCTATAATTCCTTCAACTTCAGGATTCAGTATTTCACTTTTCTTTGCGATGCAGGGTCCTATAAATACTGTTTTAATATCGTTACCATATGTCTTTTTTAAATATCTTCCCATTGCAACCATGGGTGAAACTATCTTGGCAAGTTTCGGAACAAGTTCGCAATAGTAACTTTCAATATAATTGTAAACTGCAGGACAGGCAGAACTTATTATAGTTAAATCCGGATTCTTCTGAAGCTCTTCGACATAAACATTGCTTACCAGATCTGCGCCGAATGCAGTTTCAACAACACCCGTAAAACCCAGTTCCTTTAATGCTGCCGGAAATTTCGAATAACTTTCCGGAAACGATGCGGGAAAAGACGGAGCAACAAGCGCATATACTTTCTCGGTTTTTAAAATTTCATTTAAAACCAAATCAATATCGCTTTTAATGCTTTTTGCATTTTGCGAACAGACTGTAACACAATGTCCGCAGCTTATACACCTGTCCGATATGACAACGGCCTGGCCGTTCTCTACTCTTATTGCAATTGCAGGGCACTCCCTTACACAGGAGTAACATCTTTTGCAAAGATAAGGTATTGTCTGAACTATGCCGTCAACCATATAATTTTAATTAAAAATCGAAAAAAAAATCAATCTATTGTCTTTTTCTTGCAGCATATGTTGTATGAAGAATCTCGTGAGCCTTATGACTGTTTGGCTCAATGAGAAATTCCTTATACAGGGTTTTCACTGCTTCGTTTTCGTGCGATTTCCTGTGGAACATTTTACTGTCTATACTGTAAAGAGCTTTAATTCGCTTAATAAGTTTTTCGGGTATGCTGTGTATCGGCTGACCGCCTCCGTTTATGCAACCTCCGGGACATGCCATCACTTCTACGAAATGATACTTGCATATTCCTTTTTCAACATCCTCGAGTATTTTTGCAACATTACCTACTCCGTTTACAACCGCTACATTTAAATCAAGATCATTTATCTTAACTGTAAGCTCTTTAATTCCTTCAAAGCCCCTGATATCTTCGAATTCAAGTTTTTCGAGTTCTTTTCCGGTTAACATATAATAAGCTGTTCTCAATGCAGCTTCCATAACACCGCCGCTTGTACCAAATATAGCCGCTGCGCCTGTTGATTCACCGAGAGGATTATCGAAATCATCCTGTGGTAAATCCGCAAAATCTATTCCTGCCATATTGAAGAATCTGACAAGTTCTCTTGTCGTCAATACTGCATCTACATCTGCCAGATGCTCTTCGCTTAATTCGGGTCTGACTGATTCGAATTTCTTGACTGTGCAGGGCATAATCGAAACAACATAAATATCTTTCGGGTCTATTCCCATTTTCTTTGCATAATAAGTCTTCAATACCGCACCTTCCATTTCGTGAGGAGACTTACAGGATGAAACGTTCTGAAGTAAATTGGGTTTATTATGTTCAATATATTTTACCCAACCCGGGCAGCAGCTTGTGAACATCGGAAGAGGTTTATTATTAGTAATCCTGTTAATCAGCTCGGTTGCTTCTTCCATAATAGTCAAATCCGCAGCAAAGTTCGTATCGAATACTTTTTTAAATCCCATTCTTCTTAAGCCCGTTACAATCTGACCCGTTACATCCGTACCGAGTGGCATATTATATTCTTCTCCAAGTGAAGCTCTCACTGCCGGGGCTATCTGTGCCACGCAATATTTACTTTTACTGCTTAAAGCATTTGTAACTTCTTTTGACGCGCTTTTTTCCTTTAGTGCTGCAGTAGGACAAACAAGTATGCACTGTCCGCACAAAATGCAATCGCTTATATTTATACCTTTATTATAAGGGGTTGTTACTATGCTCTGGAATCCTCTTTTAGTGAAATCGATTGCTCCTACATTCTGGATTTCATTGCAAACCCTGACACATCGTCCGCACAAAATACATTTTGCCGGATCTCTTTCGAGTGAAGGACTTGATAAATCGATTGCGTGCTCTTTTGATTCGCCTTTGAACCTGTGCTCTCTTAAACCGTACTGAGCCGCTAAATCCTGCAATTCGCAGTTTTTATTTCTCACGCAAATAAGGCAATCCTGAGGATGATTCTCTACAAGAAGTTCAACGATTGTTTTCCTTGCTCTTCTGACTCTAGGGGAGTTTGTTTCAACTACCATACCTTCAGCAACAGGGTATGCACAGCTTGGAATCAGTCCCCTTTGTCCTTCGACTTCTACTGAACATATTCTGCATGCACCTGTCGGAAGTAAATCTTTAATATGACACAAAGTGGGAATTGCTATACCTGCAAACTTTGCAGCATCGAGAATAGTCATCCCGTTCTCGGCGTTTACTTTTATCTTATTTATTGTTAATTCAACCATGACTAAACTTTTCTAATTTTAATATTTAATATTTTATATTTAATTTATTCAACATCTATTGCTTCGAACTTGCATGAATCCACACACATGCCGCATCTGATGCATCTGTCCTGAATTATATAGTGTGCCTGTTTCTTCTCTCCCATAATTGCTTCTACGGGGCATTTTCGTGCACACAATCCGCATCCTTCGCATAAGTCATTATTCACAGTGAAAGTCAGTAATTCCTTACATACACCTGCAGTGCATTTTCTGTCATATAGATGTTCTTCGTATTCATCTTTAAAATATTTCAATCCGGATAATATCGGATTTGGTGCCGACTGCCCGAGCCCGCAAAGCGAAGTATCCTTAATTACGTCTGCAAGTCTCTGCAAATGAATTATTCCTTTGAATCTCTGTAACTGGTCTACTTTATTCGCAGTGTTTTTATAACTCATCGGTATCTTTTCAATTATTTCGAGCATACGTTTCGTACCTTCGCGGCATGGAACACATTTTCCGCAGGATTCATTTTGTATAAATGTAAGAAAGAATTTTGCGACATCAACCATACAGGTATCTTCATCCATCACGACCAGTCCGCCTGAACCCATCATCGCACCTACCGTTTTCAGTGATTCATAATCTACCACTGTATCCATAACTTTTTCCGGCAGACAGCCGCCCGAAGGACCGCCGATTTGAACAGCTTTGAATTTTTTATTATTCGGAATTCCGCCGCCGATATCGAATACCACTTCTCTCAAAGTAGTTCCCATCGGAACTTCGACTAAACCAGTATTCCTGATTTTACCGCTTAATGCAAATACCTTTGTACCTTTACTTGTTTTGGTTCCAATAGATGCATAGAATTCAACACCTTTATTAAATACCTGCGGTACGTTTGCAAATGTTTCTACATTGTTAATAACAGTAGGCTTGCCCCATAATCCTGAAACTGCAGGATATGGCGGTCTTGGTTTCGGCATGCCGCGTTTACCTTCGATTGAAGCTATCAAAGCAGTTTCTTCACCGCATACAAAAGCACCCGCGCCTTTTTTAATCTTTAATTCAAAATTGAATCCGGTACCGAGTATATTCTTTCCAAGCAGTCCGTATTGCTTGCAATTCTTTATAGTATTTTCCAATCGTGTTATAGCAAGAGGATATTCAGCTCTGCAGTAAATATAACCTACCGAAGCACCGATAGCATAACCGCCGATGAGCATTCCTTCCACAACTTTGTACGGGTCACTTTCCAGAACCGAGCGGTCCATAAACGCACCCGGGTCGCCTTCATCTGCATTGCAGATAATATATTTCTGTTCGGATTTTTGCTTTAATGCAAAATCCCATTTCTTACCTGTCGGAAATCCGCCGCCGCCCCTGCCTCTGAGACCACTTGCTAAAATATCGTTCACAACTTCTTCCTGTTTGCGGTGAGTTAATACCTTATCAAGAGCTTTGAAACCACCGTGGGCAATGTATGTATCAATTGAGGTCGGGTCAATCACTCCGCAATTTTCAAGCACGATTTTCATCTGTCTCTTGAAGAAATCGATATCATTAATATTTTTATAACCGTTTTCTGCAGGACCGTATTTACCAAGAAAATTTTCTTTATATATATCTTTTTCTACAATTGTTTTCTGTATTAACTTTGATACTATTTTAGGAGTCACTTCGCAATAAGATACTCTGTCTTTTCCCGGTAATTTTATATCCACAATCGGCTCTTTTGCACAATATCCGACACAGCCCGTAGTTTCGATTATAGCTTTAATATTTAACTTATCGAGTTCGGCTCTGATGGCATCTTCTGTCTTTTGCGCTCCTGACGCGAGTCCGCAGGTTCCCTTTCCTATAAATATTACAGGTAGGTCGTGTTCCTGATATGTAAGTTCGCGGTTTAATTGTTTAAACTTTTTTTCACAATCCGGATTGTGATGGCATAATGGACCTTCCGTACAACACCTTATAAATTGGTCACATGGCTTTTCAGTGCTATGCCAGCATTCTTTACAACATACATCAATAAATGTTTTCATTTAAAAACCTCTTTTACTAAATTATTTGTTTTTTAGGAGTTGAATACTTCTTTAATATATTCGGAATTTCTTTAACGGCGACTTTTCCGAAATAATCATCATTTACCGTAATTACGGGTGCAATACTGCACGCACCTATGCACGCAACAGTTTCAAGAGTAAATTTCTTGTCTCTGGTCGTCTGTCCTGCCTTTACATTTAAAGCCGTCTCAATATTGAACAATATATTTGCTGAATTACTGACGTGACAGGCAGTACCGCGGCAAACCCTTATTACGTTCTCACCAAGCGGAGTCAGCCGAAACTGGTTGTAAAAAGTCGCAACACCATATACCCTGCTGAGCGGCAGTCCTACAAAATCCGCAACTTCCTGTAATGCATTTTCAGGCAAATATCCGTAAATATGTTGCACATCCTGCAATACAGCAATTAAAACACTCTTGTCTTTCGGCGGATAATTTTCAAAAATTTTTTTATGCATCTTAACTATTATTTTATTTTGTTATTTATTTCTTAACTAAACTCTTGTTTTTACTAATTTTAGGACACTAAATCATTGAAATCAGCGAAATTTGCGATTACTCAGGAATCGCTAGATCCACTACTTTCGATGAAACCCCCTCAATAAGGGCTACTTTTCTTGACAGTTCATCTTTTTGCTCTTTTGAGCCATAAAGTTCGAGAATTATCAGTCCGTGGTCTGAGCAATTTTCCTGAATTCCGTCGTGGATTCCCAGTCTTGTCTTAATCAGACATCCCCAGGCAGTCAGGACTTTCTGCACTTTAACGGCAGAATCTTTCCGGTTTCCGACTAATATTATTAATACTGTTTTGTTCATATTCTATAAATTCTTTAATAGATTTTATTATAATTTTTAAAATAACTTAAGCTTAAAAGGGTAAGCAAAAATCAGAAATTTTCCTCAGGTCATATCTATGATTTGTTATACAAAATTACTCTTTCTTAATCTCTCTTTCAATGTAAAAAGAAAAATCCTTTAGTAGGATTTATTTTTGAGTAGTAAAAAAGCTGGATTTTTTGTAAATTTTAACTTCTTCTATATAAAAAAAATAAACATTTCACCGGAGGAAATTTATGGCTTTAATAGCAGTAATTGACGATGACCCGGATATCCGCGAAGCGAGTACACTGGTTTTGAACGCAAAAGGATATGAGGTAATCTCAGCAAGTAACCCTAAAGACGGATACGACACCGTAAAAAAAAACAACCCTGATTTAATAATTCTTGACGTAATGATGGATGAACCCGATGACGGTTTTTTCCTCGCTCAAAGATTCAGGAGAGAGAACATTAAAACACCAATTTTGATGTACACTTCAGTTTCAAAAACAGTCGGAATGGATTTTGGCAAAAGCGACATGGTCCCGGTTGACGATTTCGTCGAAAAACCGATAACTCCCGACCTTTTAATTCAAAAAGTTGAAGCACTTTTAAAAAAATAATTAAAGGACATATGTTAGTATTAGAAAAAAATTCAATGACAGAAGAAATAGAAGCATTGGTAGAACTGCACGGAAAAGACCGCTCGGCACTGATGCCCATTCTTCAGGCAATCCAGAGAGACCACAAATATATTTCGGATTTTGCACAGCAGGAAGTTGCACGCCTGCTCGATATACATCCGGTTGAGGTTTTCAGCGTAATTTCATTTTATTCTTTCCTTCATTGCGTACCGCAGGGTAAAAACATTGTCCGCCTGTGCAGAACAATTGTTTGCGATATATCGGGAAAAGATGAAGTCGAAAAAGCAATAAAAAGAGAACTCAAAATTAATATCGGCGAAACCACCAAGGACAAGAAAATCACGCTGGAATATACCAACTGTCTCGGTATGTGTGACCAGGGTCCCGCTATGATGGTAAACGATAAAATTTTCACAAAGTTAACACCCGAAAAAGCAGTAAAGATTCTTAAAGAGATATAGTATTAGTGGTTATTGGTTTGTAGTTAGTAAAAGAAAAATTTTAAGCTCTGTTGAGTAATCAACAGGGCTTTTTTTATGTTTTATTTGTTCTTGACATTATTAGCAATATATCATAAGTTATATTAAACAAATCCACTTTCAACATACAATTATGGGAAAAATAATATTGGTATGCTTGTTGTTTTATTCCGTCGTTTCTATTTCACAAATCAAGTATGATGAATCACAATCAAATTTTAGTTTGAATGAGAAAAACAGTAATTTCAAAAGTTCTTATTCAGTATATTTTACTTCTGGTTTTTTTATTCCTGTTAGATTAAATGAAGAAAAAAATACCGGGATTGATTATAATTTTGGATTTCAAAAGAATACACCTGACACAATGTCATTATGTTTGGATATTGATTTAGCTTTTACTAAACAAACATATTTGCAGATTCAGTTTAGTCCAAGATATTATTTTCCGATAAGTAAAAATTTCAAATTATTTGTTGGTCCTAAAGTCGGGATATTTTTATATACAACAGATGAGGGAAAATTAAGTTTATCCTTTCTAACAATTTTACCGCTGAGTATTTCATTTGACGCAGGGATGCAATATAAAATTAATAATAATTTTTCATTTCTATTTAAAATTACTAATAACCCCAGGATTGAAAGCGGATATAACACATCCCGATTCGGATATTACATTTTTGCAAATGGAGGAATTGTATATCAATTTTAAATCCCTGTTAAGAAATCGGCAGGGATTTTTTTATGCTTTATTTGTTCTTGACATTATTAG
>PMIW01000235.1 GCA_003158365.1 Ignavibacteriota bacterium
GAAGCAAAAAGAATTGCAAATGAAATTGGTTTTCCTGTGATGATAAAAGCATCTGCGGGCGGCGGAGGAAAAGGCATGAGGGTTGTAAAAGCCGAGGGCGAGCTTGAAAGCTCGCTGAGAATGGCTCAGAATGAAGCACGCTCTTCATTTGGCGATGACAGTGTTTTCATTGAAAAGTATGTCGATTCTCCAAGACATATAGAATTCCAGATTCTAGTCGATGAACACGGCAATGCGGTTCATCTCGGCGAAAGAGAATGCTCTATGCAAAGACGCCACCAGAAAATAATAGAAGAAACACCTTCAGTTATAATGGATGAAAATTTGAGATACGAAATGGGAGAATGCGCAAAGCGGATTGCCCTCGCATCAGGATACACAAACGCAGGAACTGTCGAATTTATGGTCGATAACAACAGGAATTTTTATTTTCTGGAAGTAAATACAAGGCTGCAGGTCGAGCATCCGATAACGGAAATGCGTACAGGCCTTGACCTTGTTGCAGAGCAGATAAAGATTGCATCAGGAGAAAAGCTTTCATTTTCGCAGGATGATGTTAAATTCAAGGGCGCTTCTATAGAGTGCAGAATTTGCGCAGAAGACCCCGACAATAATTTTCTGCCCTCTACCGGAAAAATTAATTATATGTTCAGGGTGCTGGGAAACGGGATGAGAGAAGACACGGGTATAGAACAGGGGAACGAAATCTCGATATTTTATGATTCAATGATTTCGAAACTTGTTTCTTACGGTGCAAACCGGGATATGGCAATAAGAAAAATGAAAAGGGCATTGAGGGATTATAAAGTGGTAGGCGTAAAAACAAATATAAATTTCCTTTTAAGCCTGCTTGAATGTGATGCTTTTATTAAAGGAGAGTATAACACTCAGTATGTGGAAAGATATTTTCTGCCGGAATTAAAAGAAAAACCCGTCGAAACAGAAAAAGATATTGAAACTGCATCAGCGCTTGCATCGGTATTATTCAAGGAATCACATCAGGATAAAACGGTTGTTAAATCGGTATCGTCAAAAGCAAAGAATTCGAACAACTGGTTAAAAAGAAAAACGGAGGCATACAGATGAAAAAATTTTATATTAATATAAACGGCTCAGAATCCCCTGTAGAAGCTGACTTAAAAGACGGAAAGAATATTTCGATAGGGGATAAGAACTTTGAATATGAGCATAAATTCATCTCCGAAAATGTGATGATACTGAGGATTAATAACAAAAACTACATGGTAAAGATTGAAAACGACAGCGAGGAAGAAACGAAGGGTACCGGTTTTGATGTAGATATAAAATCAGGTGTCGCAAAAGTACTGTGTAAAAGCGAACTCGACGTATTGATGGAAAAATTCTCGAAGAGCAGGGGTGATGCAAAAATAAAAACAGATATAACTTCACCGATGCCCGGAGCGATTGTAAAAATAAACGTAAAAGAAGGACAAAAAGTAAAAAAAGGAGAAGTATTTCTTGTACTCGAAGCTATGAAAATGGAAAACGAACTTAAAGCTGCCAGCGATTGTGTTATTCAGAAAGTTTTTGCAGAAGAAAAAAAATCGGTCGAGAAAGGTCAGATTCTTTTAAAACTCGAGCCTGCAGTTAACGTATAAATATATATAAAATAAGTTTATTTCTTAATTGTGCAAATTTAACAGTTTAAACGGATGACATTATTTATTGCAATAGCATCTTTGTTTGCCGCATTTATTCCAATGTTTATTTACCTTCTTCTTATCTGGTGGATGGACAGGAACGAAAGGGAACCCTTCTGGATTTTACTTCTCAATTTCGTTTGGGGCGCGACCGGTGCAATTATACTTGGTATCATAGGAAGTATTATTTTCCAGATTCCTTTATCGGAAGGAATAGTATTTCTTACAGGTTCAAGGTCATCCGAACTGATAGACTTATCGGGAGCAATAATTACGGCTCCTGTAGTGGAAGAAACAACAAAAGGAATTTTTCTAGTTATGATGTCTCTTACAAGAAAATTCGATGGAGTTGTAGACGGTGTTGTTTACGGCGGGGCTATCGGGCTGGGATTCGGAATGACTGAGAATTTTTTGTATTTCATATCATACGGAACCGACCTGCAATCGTGGTTTTTGCTTGTAATCATCCGTACCATGTTTTCAGCAGTGATGCACTGCATGTCACAGGCAACTTTAGGCGGGTTCATCGGGTATGCAAAATTCAAACCTGCTGTATTTAAATTTATATTAATTCCCGTGGGACTATTCATCGCAATGCTGCTTCACTTTACTTGGAATTTGACGGTCAGCTTTGAGGATACTTCTTTATTAGGCATGGCATTTTTAGCAATTTATACTCTCTCGATAATTGCTTTATTCCAGATTGCACTGTACCTCGAAGGGAGGACCATTACAAAGGAATTGCACGAAGAATCAAGCATTGGAATAATTCCCTCCGAGCATCTGAATTACCTGCCGTATGTTTCAAAACGGAAGAGGTACGGCTGGTGCCCTCAGGGTGTTAATCAGAAAGATTATATAGAGACATCTGTTCAGCTTGCATTAAGAAAGCATCAGTATAAAAACACAAAAGGAAAAACCCAAAAAAGTTATCTTGTTGATGTTGAAAACCTGAGGTACAAAATTCAAATGATGTTTTATAACGCAAATGTGAAGTATTACCAGACACTTGGAAAACAACAATAAAATACTCTCAATCGTAATTGTAAACTGGAACGCCGAAAAACTTACTTTAGAATGTCTTGAGTCGATTTACACAGACCCATTTTTCGGCAAAAATTCCGAAAAAACTGAAATTATATTAATAGATAATAATTCATCAGATAATTCAGTTGAAAAGATATCCGGAAAATTTCCTTCCGTTAATTTAATATCCAATAAAGAAAATCAGGGATATGCAATCGCCTGCAACAGCGGGATGAAAATTGCAAAAGGAAAATATGTATTACTGCTCGGAAATGACACAGCGCTAAAACCCGGAGCATTATCGGATTGTTTTAATTTTCTCGAAAACAATGAAAACTGCGGAGCGGCAGGATGCAGGCTGGTGTATCCCGACGGCAGGTTACAGGGTAACTGCAAGAGATTTCCGAAATTAAAAAATGCTTTTTATACATACCTGTCATTAAATAATCTTAATCGTGATTACGATATGGCATGGTTCGATTATAACAGCACAATTGAAGTTGACCAGATTGCCACAACATTCTTAATGATTCGAAATGTATTATTAAAAAAGATTGGATATTTTAATGAGCAATTCAGAATATTATATAATGATGTGGATTTATGCAGAAAAATTTATGAAAACGGTTTTAAAATATTTTTTATTCATACCGCAGAAGTGATTCACGCAGGAAGCCATTCGACAAACAGGGCAAATTTTAAAGTGAGACGAGTTATGTATTGCGATATATACAGGTATTTCAGAGATAACTTCGGATTTAAAGCTAATTTGCTGTTTCCTGTTTTATTAGTCAGGTTTTTGATTGTTTCCGCATTCAAGTTTCATTAGTTTCTCTTACCAGCCTGGATTTTATGTAGAACTTATTTAGGATATAAGTATTAATTTAAATTCCCTAAATTTATACAATAGTATATAAATTAATTATTTAAGATAAAGCCGGTATATTTTGAGTCTGATTGATAAGGTCATAAAAAATACGTTTTACAATTTTCTTTCCCAGATTGTAGGGTATTTATTCCCGTTTTTTCTGATTCCGATTATTATAGGTAAAATCGGCCAGGTTGAATTCGGAATTTATGCCATTGCTTACGGCTTTATAGGTGCTTTTACATTATTTGACCTCGGTGTCTCGACTTCATTTGTAAAATTCATTTCGGAATATTATTATAAAAAAGAATATGACAGCTTAAACAGCATTATAAACATCGGGTCGCTCTTTTATTTTTGTTTTACCGTTGTTTTCTGGGGAATCGGTTATATTTTTTCGGATATAATAATAAACTACATAAACATACCGGCAGAAGCTTATGAAAAAGGAAAATTTGCGCTTCATATAAGCTTATTCATATTTTTTGTTGCGACAAATTCGAATATTTTTGTATCCGTTTTGATTAGTCTGCAGAAAATGTATGTCAACAGTTTATTAAACATAATAACAGGGCTTATCAATTTCGTTTCTATAATTATTGTTCTCTATCTGGGTTATGGAATTTATGGATTGCTTTATTGCCAGCTGGTTACGGTTGCGCTCGGAACGATATTTAACATTATACTTGCGAAAAAATCACTTCCCGAAATGTCATTCGGAATTCGTTATTTGAAAATTTCTTTTCTGAAGAAAATGACGAATTTTGGCGTACAGATGCAGGTTTCCAAGCTTGCCGGATTTTTTTCGGAAAAATACGATGAGTTTTTACTCGGCATATTCAGCCTGCTTAGCAGTGTAACTTTTTTTAATCTGAGCTCAAGGATTATCAGGTTTTCAAAGCTGATTCCGATGCAGTTTATTGTGCAGGTAGCACCCGTTGCGGCAGAACTTCAGCTGAATAAAGAGAAATTAAGCACATTATTTGAGGATACAATAAAATATTTGTCTTTTGTTTCTATTCCCATATCGGTTTTCGTATTTATCTTTTCGAATGAAATCATTTCAACCTGGATGGGAAGCGGTTATGATGTATCATCTTACATATTAAGGATTTTAATTACCGGAATGGTGATTAATCTTGTGATATCCGCTCCCGGGAATTCGATTCTGCCAAATATTGGAATTCCAAAATACCAGATGTATGAAGGATTGTTTCATCTCATTATTAATGTTGTTGTAAGTTATGTGCTTATCAGGACCTACGGTCTGATTGGCGCAGCATACGGAAATACAATGGCAACAATAATTTCTTCAGTATATGTTTTTATCGCATCAATAAAATATTTTAAGGAAAAGTATATTAGAATATTAGTAAAAGAATATTTCCTGCCGTTATTTGTCAGCACAGTAACGGGATTCTTAATCTGGTTTTCACTTCAAATGTTAAATAAAAACGGTATTTTTATAAAAGGCCGTATAGAAGGTGTAATTTTTCTTGTAATATCCGGAATCCTGTTTTTCATGGTTTATATGTTTATTATGCTGGATACTAAGTACCTTACAGAAAGAAATAAAATTGTACTTGGCAAAATATTTCTGAAGTTTTTCCCTAAAAAAAGATTTAAGGGTCAGGAACCCCTACTAAAGGAATATGGCGGTGAATTAATAAGCATTGTTATTATTACATATAATAAAATCGAAGCCCTGAAACTTTGTCTTAATTCACTGCTTGCGACGATAAAAAATGTAAATCTGGAAATAATAATATGGAATAACAATTCCGAAGACGGAACAAAAGATTTTTTACTGGGAGTTGCTTCTTCAAACAGTTTTATAAAGGTAATAAATAACCAAATCAATATCGGTAATAATGCAAAAAGCAAAGCTGTTGAACTTGCAAAGGGAGATTTTATAATAGGCATTGACGATGATGTTATATCTTTTCCTGAAAACTGGATTCAGAATATGGTAAGAGCTTATAAATCCGTTCCGTACATGGGTTATCTTGTTGCGGATGTACATCAGGATGATAAAACAAACGGTGCGAAATATCCTGAAAGTAATTATGTGAACAAAGAATATTTCAACGGAAAAATTATTATTCAGTCAGGACCTGCAGGCGGCTGGTGCTATATGATATCAAGGGAAATATATAATGAAATCGGAAAACTGTTAACTCTGAAAAACAGAAAATTCATTTTTGAAGATGCTGATTATCGGTTAAGAGTCATGAATGCAGGACTTCTTTCGGGAATATTAAAGGATACTAAAGTATATCACGCTACAGGTGAGCATTATAATTCCGTCTTCGGGAATCCTTTGCCGACAAAGTATTCGGACGCAAAGAAACCTTTACCGGTTTCGTATAAAATCCTGCGAAAGCTGAAAAGCAGTCTTAACCTGAACAGGAAAGTAAAAAGATTAAAAAGATTTTTCTTAACCGAACAGTTGATTTGAAAATATCCATAATAATAGTGAATTATTACACTGCGGGTTATCTGGATTCCTGCATAGACTCAATTAACAATTTCGAAAAGGAAGTTGATAAGGAAATTATTATAGTTGATAATAATTCAGGTGATAGTGACACGGAAATATTAAATCGTTTATCGGATACCCACAAAAACTTAAAATGTCTTTTCCTGGATTCAAATAAGGGCTTTGCATATGCAAATAACAGGGGGGTTGAAATTTGTAATGGTGATTTTATTCTGATATTGAATCCCGATATTGTTTTTACGGAAAGTATTCTTTTAAAATTAACTGAATATCGGGAAAATGAAAATATAGGTGCGCTTGGAGTGAGACTTTACGGGGAGGACGGTGAATTTCAAAAAAAATACTATCAGAAATACCCGTCAATCCTCCAGTATTTGTTGTTTTATTCGATTTTTTCAAAGCCGTTTATAAATTCCGGAAGATTAATTAAAAAACATCTTGAAACGGAAATACAGGGAAAAGGATTAATTAATGTCCCGCAAATACCCGGAGCATTTATACTTATGAAGAAAGATTTGTATAATGAATTAAATGGCTTCGACGAATCGTATTTCCTTTTTTTCGAGGACGTTGATTTAAGTTACAGAATTGCAAAGAAATACAAATTGTATATTTCCGATTGCAAAGTGAAACACATTGGTGCATCCAGCATGATGATGGATACGAACTATAAGATATACGGATATTTTATTTTAAGTTTAATTATTTTCTTTAAAAATAATTACAGTAAATCGAAATATTTTTACCTGAAATATTTAGTATTATTTAATGCAATATTAAAGATAATTTTGGAAAACGCAAAAAAGATTTATGGAGGCAGTCATCCGAATGTCATTAAAGTCCATAAGTATATTTTGAAAAATCTATGAATAAGATAAATGATTGATATAATAATTCCGAATTATAACGGTCTTGAAAATCTGGCCTGTGTCCTGAAATCACTGGATAGCCAGACTGTAAGGGATTTCAGGATTATTATAGTTGATAACGGTTCAATGGATGATTCGGCTAAGTTTATTGAGAATAATTATAAAAATGCTGTTCTAATTAAAAACGATACAAATCTAGGATTTTCAAAAGCTGTAAATATTGGATTAAAGCATTCGTTAAGTTCGGAAATAGCGGAATATATTTTAATATTAAATAACGATATTGAACTGGAAAATAACTTCATTGAAAAGGGCATCAGTACTTTCAAAGAAATAAAAGATGCGGATTTTATAGCCGTAAAAATGCTTAATTTCTTTAAGCGGGATGTAATCGATGATACAGGGGATTTCATGCGCAGGACAGGCGGAATACCTATGGCACGAGGCCACGGGGACAGGGACACGGGGCAATATGAGAAGGCGGAATATATTTTCGGTGCCTGCGCAGGTGCAGCATTTTACAAACCGGAATTATTTAAAAACGCAGGCCTGTTCGATGAAGATTTTTTTGCATATCTTGAAGATGTTGATTTGAGCTTCAGGTTTCAGATGAGCGGATATAAATGCTATTACAATCCTGAAATTATATGCTATCACAAAAGGAGAGAGACTACTAACAGGTTCGAAGGATGGGAGACTTATTATACCGAAAAGAATCTGGTTGCATTGAGATTAAAGAATTACCCTTTGTCTCTTTATTTAAAATATTCCCCTTTATTTTTCCTTGCAAGGGTAAGCAGATTTTTAAAATACTTTGGGAATAATTATCAGAAAGGAACATTCAAATATGCATTGAAAGGTTATTTTAAAGGTCTGTCGGAAATTCCGAAGTCCTTGAAAAAAAGAAACATCATTCAAAAGAATAAGAAAGTAAGTGCAGAATATATTGAAAATTTATTTTAAAAATATTTTATTTTGATATCGGCAGTAATACCAACATATAACGGACTTCAGCACCTGCAGGTGTGTTTTGATTCATTAAAGAATCAGACAATACGCATGCATACTCAGGTAAAAGTTGTACTTGTTGATAACGGTTCTTCGGATAGTACGCGGGAATTTGTGAAAACTAATTACCCTGATGTTGAATTAATCAGTCTTGATAAAAATTACGGATTTGCCAAAGCTGTAAATGAAGGAATAAAGTTTTCTTTGAAAGACGAGAATATTTCACATATTCTTTTATNNGGAAGGATTCATAGATGACACTGTCGGCTCTGTTGCCTGCAAGATGATGAATTATTACAACAGGAATATTATTGATGATGCCGGGGATTTTATTAAACTGATAGGGTCACCCTATGCAAGAGGCCACGCTGAAGAGGACAAAGGTCAGTACGATACCCCCGAATATATTTTCGGTGCATGTGCCGGAGCGGCTTTGTACAGGAAAGAAATTTTTAATAAGATTGGATTTTTTGATGAGGACTTTTTTGCATATTACGAAGATGTTGATTTTAGTCTAAGGTCACAGCTTGCAGGTTTTAAGTGTTACTATAATCCGAAGGCAGTTTGCTATCACAAGCGCGGTGCAACTTCAGGTTATACATCGGGCTGGCAGACGATGCTATGCGAAAAAAATCTCGTAGCGCTAAGAATAAAAAATTATCCGCTTTCACTTTATATAAAGCTGAATCCTCTTTTTCTTGTCGGCAGGTTAAAAAGGTACTATGGATTATTAAGGGCAGGAAATTATAAAGTTTTTAGAAGTTCAATAAAAGGGTATTTGCTTGGATTGCTGCAATATCCAAGATCGCTTTTAAAAAGAAGAAAAGTTCAGTCTCTGAAAAAAATGGATAATAAATATATAAATTCTATTTTTACTTACAGAAAAGATAAATATAATAATTGAAAATATCCGTCATCATATTAAATTATAACGGAAAAAAACATCTGTATGACTGCCTGAAATCAGTTCTGGTGCAGACTTTCACTGATTTCGAAGTTATCTTTGTCGACAATAGCTCGGAAGACGGGAGCGTGGATTTCATAAAGCAGAATTTCGAAGATGAAAGAATAATAATTGTAACATCAGAAAAAAACCTTGGCTTTGCAGGCGGAAATAATCTTGGGCTTAAACATTCAGGAGGGGAATATATAGTATTACTTAATAATGACACGGTTGTTGATAAAGACTGGCTGAAATATTTATATGATATCATTAATCCCGATGAAAATATCGGGATAGCACAATCACTCGTGCGGACAGAAGGAGTTCCGGAAAAATATTACCTGAAAAACGGTACTCTTAATTTACTCGGACATAATATAATGGAGGTATTTGATATAAATGAGGATGGCACCGGCGAAATATTTCAGGCGAATGGTTGCTCGATGATTATCAGAAAAGAATTGCTTGATTCTTTTGGCGGACTTTTTTTGGATGAATATTTTGCTTATGCAGAGGATTCATACCTCTCTTTTAAAGTGAAGTTTGCAGGACTGAAAATTATGCACACGTCCAAATCAATCGTAATCCATAAGGGAAGTGCAACAACTAAAAAATATAAATCTTCATTCCGGACTTTCCTTCAGGAAAGAAACAGGCTGCTGAATTTTCTTATATTTTTTTCAAGGAGTTTCAGGCTTAAATATTTTCCCATACTTGTTTTTAACCTGAAATTAAAACTTATTATGTCGCTATTTTCCGGGAAATACTCGTTCTCAGGGGTTTGCAGGGCATACTGGTGGCTTATAAAAAACAGAAAATGGATAAAAGAACAAAGGGAAAAAGAAGATATGATAAAAAGGATTAACGAAAAGGATGTAATAAAATTATTAAGCGGGAAAGTGTTTAACGGGGAACACATTGTTGGAAGGTTTTTTAACTTTTTCTCGTTACTCTATTGCAGAATAGTAAATATAAAAGTGATTGAAATAAAATGATAAAATACTCGATAATAATAATTAACTACAAACAGGAAGAGCTTGTAAAGAATTGTATAAGTTCGGTTTACAATACTTTTAAATCATCTTCTTTTGAGGTGATACTTATAAATAACTCCCCTGATAATTTATTGCCGAAATTTAACCTGCCGAATTTTAAATTAATTGAAACCAAAAACTACGGTTTTGCAAATGCGAACAATATAGGCGCTGAAAATGCCAACGGAGAATATTTGTTTTTTCTGAATGGCGACACAATAGTAAAGTCTGATTTCCTCGAAGATTTCGATAATGAGTTTTCGGGAAAAGAATTCGGGGCTGTCGGACTGAAATTATTTTTTAATGACGGCACATTCCAGCCGTCCTGTTATCTCGAAAATAATTTTTTCAATGAGATAAAAAATAAAAAACTGGAAAAATTTTATAAATCAGGTAATACTGCGAAAAGACTCGAAATAGAAAAAAAATATTCAATCGTTCAAAAGGAAGACTGGGTAAGCGGTGCGGCTATGATAATAAAAAAAGATGTTTTTTTTAAAATCGGCGGTTTCGATGAAAGATTTTTCCTCTTTTATGAAGATGCTGATATATGCAAGCGGCTGAATGATTCGGGGAATCCTGTTTATTTCTATCCGAAAAGCAATATTGTGCATTTAAAGGGGGAAAATGTTAACAGAGAATTTAATAATATTACTTATTATTTTTCGAAGAAATCGCAATTGCTGTATTATAAACTGCATAACAGTTTTATGCAGAGGTTATTGATAAGAGCATATTTGATTCTGAAGTTTTCAGGGAAATGTCTTGTTAATCCGGTTAGAATGAATGTTCTTATTTTAAAACTTTTATTGGGTAAAAAAAATGATAAAAGTACTTGAGCTGATTGACGGCGGCTTTATCGGCGGAGGACAGATTCATACTCTTTCCCTTTCAAAAGGTTTGAATAAAACACTTTTCAATCCTGTAATAGCGGCTATGGGAGGAGGTGTGTTCGAAGAAATAGTAAACGACAGCGGAATACCGTTTAAAAGTATTTACCAGCCGAAAATATTAAGGAAAAAATATCTGAATCCCCTGCTTGAATTCTGCAAAGAAGAAAAATTTGATATTGTTCATTCTCACGGCGGCGTTTCGGGTTTTTACGGGAGACTTGTGAAAAAATATTACCCTGAAATTAAAACCGTCCACTCCATTCACGGAATACACTATATAAACACGAAGAATTATATCCGTAAATTTGTTTCGCAATCAATCGAGCAGTATCTTGTTAAGTTCACGGACTATTCTATCTGTGAAACAAATTCAGACTTCAGAAATGCAAAAAAACTAAAAATAATAAACACGGATAAGACCTTCATTATTCCTAACGGAATAAATCTGGGTAAATATCATAATCTGAAAAAAAAGAATCCGGATTTTCTGGCAAAGTTAAATCTGAAACCTGAAGATTTTATCGTTGGCAATATTTCCAGATTTGATGTGCAAAAAAATCAGAATTTAATAATAAAAACAGCAGTTAGGTTGAAGGATAAATATCCCGAAATGAAATTTATTCTTGTCGGGAACGGTAAGCTTCTCGAACAATCAAAAAAACTTGCTGAAGAATTAAATCTCGGCAGCAGCCTGTTATTTACAGGTGAGCAGTTAAATCTTTTGGATTACTATTCTATTTTTGATACGTTTGTTTTCCCGACTTTTTGGGAAGGAATGCCGTACGTTTTACTTGAAGCAATGGCTTGCAGACTGCCGGTTATATGTTCCGATATCCCGTCTTTAAAGGAGATTGTGAAAGACAATTATTCTGCGCTGTTAATAAACCCGCAAAGCGAGTCAGAGCTTTATGACGCTATTATAAAACTTTTTACCGATAGAAAGTTGATGAACGAAATATCAAGGAATGCTCACGAAGCCGTGAAAAATTACAGCGAGTATTTTACGATTAAGAAAATCGAAGAAATTTATACAGGGGTGATGTCTGAATGAAAAGGTATGGTATCTTCGGCGGGACATTTAATCCTCCTCATTTAGCGCATTCTGTACTTGCGGAAAAAGTGAGAAAAGAATTAAATCTTGATAAAGTGATTTTCATACCTTCAGCAGTACCTCCTTTGAAAGATGAAAAAGAAGTCCTTGAAATCAGGCACAGGCTCGAGATGGCCAAAATTGCATTCGGTAATAATCCTGATTATGAGGTGAGCGAAATTGAAATTAACAATTTAAACGGAAAATCTTATACAGTTGACACATTGCTGTGTTTGCACGAATTATATAAGAAAGAACAGGTAAAATTTTACCTGATTATCGGAGCGGATAGTCTTATTGATTTTCCGAAATGGAAGAATCCTGAAAAAATATTCGAGCTTGCAGAAGTAGTGATTCTTAACAGGCCCGGGTTTTCAAAAGAAAAAATTAAACCCGGATATTTGGAAAAAGTCAGGTTCATAGATACAGAGTTACTGGATATTTCTTCAACTATGATTCGTGAAAAAGTAAGAAATAATAAGTCAATTAAATCTCTTGTTTTACCCGAAATAGAAAAATATATTACACAAAATAACCTTTACAAATAATTAAATCATATGGAAGAACAAAATATTATTGCCGAAGAACCGCAGGAATTATCGCAGATGGATGCAATTTCAGGTGTATTTACCGAACCCGGAAACACATTCGAAACGATTATGAAATTTCCAAAAAAGAATTTCTGGCTATTGCCGGTTTTAATACTGGTTATTACCAGCGTAGTTTCGTCTTTTCTCTTTTTTTCTGATGCTGAACTTGTCGGGAAAATGATGGATAAGCAGAAAACAAAATTGAGGGAAAGAATGATGGAAAACGTGAAGCAGGGTAAAATGTCCCAGGAACAGGCAAATGACGCAATTGAAAAAGCCGAAAAATTTATGGATCCGAACGGATTATTCTTTAAGATTACCGGATTTGCGGGAGCTGTTGTTGCCCCGTTCATAATGCTTTTTGTTCTTGCAGTAATTTATATGCTTATGCTGAAAATGTTTAAAGTAAATTTTGAATTTACGAACATCTTAAATGTGGTCGGGCTGGCTCTCACAATAAGCGCGGTAGGCGGTGTTTTGGGTATAGTGCTTTCGATTATTATGGGAGACCTTACATCAGTCGGTCTTGCACTTTTCCTGAAAGCAGATGTAGTAGGGGAAACTCTGCACGGACTGATAATGAAACTCGATGTGTTTTCCGTCTGGTTTTATATTTTAGTCGCAATCGGGCTTGTAAAAGTGGCAAAAATAAAACCCGCAATTTCATATTCTGTTGTATTCGGATTGTGGATAGCGTGGCTGCTTCTTACAACCTTTGTATTCAGCATGTTCACGTAATAAACTGCAGATGACTTTGCAATTTAATTTTATATGGATTTGTGGCATTGCTATAATGCCGCAAATCTATTTTTATTTTATAAGGGCGATTTTCTGAACTCCCCTGAATCCTTCGGTCTGCATCATTACAATGTAAATTCCGCTAGGGAGCCCTGATGCATCAAAAAAAGTTTCGTATTCACCTTCTTTTAAAATCTGTTTGACTAATACTGATAAAAGCTTTCCGGTTATGTCAAAAATCTTTAATTCTACATAATTCTTTGACGGTATCTGAAACCTGATTTTAGTGACCGGGTTAAACGGATTCGGATAATTGTTCAGTAGTTTACAGGATGATGGAATTTCAGATGAAATCAAATTAATTCCCGTCGTTCTTATTCTGAAATTAGAAATTAATGACCAGTCACTTGTTCCGAGCTGATTTTTCGCATTGACTCTCCAGAAATATTTCATTCCAAGCTGAAGAAAATCAGGACGCATTTGCAGAGGTGTATTTGAAACAACGGTATCGAACATAAAAGCAGGATTCGAAAATAAAGAGTCATCCGAAACCTGCACCTCGAAAGTATTTGCATATGCATTACTGTCCCATACTAATGTCACGTTTTGTAATTGATTTGTAGCATTTTTTGGCGGAAGAATTAAAACCGGAACAACGGGAATTGTTAAAAGAACTCTCATTGCACTGTCTTTTCCATAAACATTCGAAAACCTGTCCAGAACAAAAACAGCTCTTGGAATCGTAACTGCTTTGCCGTTAATATGTACAGTTGCAGTCAGAGTCGTGTCATTTACCAGTGCATTGAAATTTGCTGTTACACCTGTTGAATCAAAAAATATTTGAAAATATGGTGATACCAGCCACTGAGTACCATCCCCTATAATTGTAACGGGAAAATTTGTTCCCTGGTAACCGCTGTCCGGATAAACCTGCTTGACAGACTGGGACAGAGAAGTTGAAGAGATAATAAAAATTGCAAAAAAACTAATGAGACTTTTTTTCATTATAGTAATCTTTTATTTTTCCCAGAACATTATAGTTTTTAATATATTGATGCTCGGCGGTTTTATGTTCTATTTCTTCCAACAGTATCATTGCAAGTGAGTCCTGTCCCGAATTCGAATATATTGAAAGTAAATTAATCTGTGATTCAATCAAAAAAGGATTTCTGGTTTTTAAATCAAGAAGTAATTTAACCGCATTTTCGGTATCGTTCAACATATAAAAGGAAGATGCTTTGTTGTTCAGAATGGCAGGAGAAGTAGGCGTTAATTCAAGGGCATTATTAAAAGATTTCATAGCTTCAGTGTAATTCTTTAATTCGAAATACCCGATTCCGCGGTAATATTCTACGGGCATGCAGTTTGCATCAACAGGATAAATGTCATCATTTATATCGTTTATTTTATCGAGCATCGAATTGTAATTCCCGGAGATTTTATCTTTTATGGCATTTAAATATGTTACCTCATACCTGTACCTGTAAAAGCAAAAGACAGTCGATGCCGTTAAAACAATTGTTGCTATTCCCAATATAGCTGTCTTAATTTTATTGACATTTAAATTAATTAATTCCGCTTCCTTTCCTTCATCTTTTTTCGTAAAGGAAATTCCGATTGCCGTTCCGGCTAAAGTCATTATGGCAATATTATCCCTGGGGAAAGAGAATAAAGATATTATTAAAAATCCCGCAAAAGACAATAATACCGGAAAGATTATCAAATCATCACGGGTTTCATAAAATAAATTTTTCCCGATTAGGAAAAGGAAGAATACAAAGAAAACAAATCCGAATATACCATTTTCGCTTAATACTTCCAGATAATCATTGTGCGGATTTAATTCGGATGTTTTTAAGATATTCTCGTCATTGTATATATTCCCGTTATATATCGGATAAATCCCGAACCAGCTTCCTGTTCCGATTCCTGTTATGGGTACATCCCTGAATATTTTAAGGGAAGTTTTCCAGTAGTTAATCCGGGCTTCGTTTTCGGGATAATTTTTGTCAACAATGGTTGTAATTGTTTTTACAAGGCTTGCCCTTTCCCTGTCTATATTGGGGGCCGTGAAGTTTCCGATTATAAAAGATATAACCAGTATAAAAATGAAACTTAAATAAGCTCTTTTTAAATATTGTTCATAGAAAAACCTGTTGTAAAAAAAATATGCCGAAACAGACAGCAGGTAAAATAAAATAATTACGAATGAAGATCTTGTTCTGCAAAAAAAGATGAATGAAAGAATAATCATCAATGAAACATAAGAAAATATTTTCACGGCTATACCGTTTTTTCTGAGGTAAAACATTAAAACGAAGGGTATTGCCGTTACCGAATACTCTGAAGCGAAATTTCTTATACTCAATGTGGAACCCGGCCTGGAGTTTATATGAAAATTAAGTAAGAATATATTAAAGAACTCGAATAACCCGAGTAAAGAAACCAATGTGCAGATTATTGTGATTGTAAAAGAAATATAATATATCAGTTTTTCCCTGTCAAATAACCGGAAACAGAGAAATAACAGATAAGAAAACACAAAAACATTTATATATATTGCTATGTGCTCTAATGCCAGCAGAAACCTGTTGTTTACCGATGAAGTAATAAAGATAAATAATATAAATAATGCAAATGTTCCGAATAATATTTTAACCCTGGAATTGTAGGTATAAGAAAACTTATAAAAGAAAAAGCTTAAGCACAGTAAAAGGGATAGTGCCGAAAACAAAAAAAAGTGAATAATATTTACGTTAATAAGATTATTATCGAAGAAAAGCGGGATAGTGTAAACGGATAATAAAATAATTACAGGAATAATATTTTTCCTTGTTTTTTCCATATCCTTGGTTTTAAACAAATTAATATAATATTAGCCTCATTTCAATATAATAAATACATTCTTGCCTTAAATAATCTACTTATTTTTTTGTAATAAAATATTAACTTATCAATAATTTTTCCTTTGACGCCAAAACTAACATATAATTTCGGGTTTTTAAAAGAAAGCAGGTATTTGCTTCTTCTTAATGTCACGGAACAGCTTTTTTTCTTCACAGTGTTTTTGGTTTTTGCGAGGAAATTTTCTGTCGAATCATACGGACAGTTAATTACACTTTTCACTCTTGCGAACGTTTTTATCACTCTTTTTAATTTAGGTCTGCCGGTTTATCTTCAGAGGGAAGTCTCGATATCAAATGAAAATCCCACGCTATTGCTAAGCCGCATTCTTTCCTTGAATATACTTGTACTGTTTTTTTATTTAATTCTGACATTATTATATTATAAACTTTTTTACGGCTCTGTTTCCTTTAAGCTTTACATGGTTACTGTAATACCGGTATATTTATATTCAAATATCAATTTACTTAACTCTGTTTTATCGGGTTTGCGGAAATATAAAGTGCAGTTTAAATTATTGCTGAACTCACGTGTAATTACTATTCTGGCGTTTCTTGTTTTTACGGTTTTCTATAATTCTTCGTTAAAATTACTTTTAGTAATATACTCTCTCGGATTTCTGTACCACGTAATATTGCTGGCAGTGAATATAGTGAAAGCAGACGGGAAATTTGCGTTTTCGTTTAATTTAAAAGTTCTAACCGGTATTATTAAAATATCATTACCGCTTGGTTTGGCAGTGATTTTTAATTTTCTGTACGATAAAATTGACATTCTTCTGATTTCCAAATTCACGGATTTTTCTCAGGTAGGTTATTATAACATTGGTTACGGAATTTACAAGGCCTCTTCCTTTGCATTTTCTTTTTTACTGATCAGCGGACTTACACACGTGTCTTATTTAAGCCGTAGAAACAGTGCTGTTAAATTGTTTTTTAAAAAGTATGCATTATGGTTTTTGTTTATCGGGATAATACTAAATGTAATTTTATTCTTTGCTTCTGATTTCATGATAAAATTGATTTATACTGATAAATTTTCAAATTCTGTTTTTATACTGAAGATTGTATCTTTCGCAGTAATCGGACTGGCTCTGAATAACCTTACGGGTATGATTTTAAACGGACTGGGGTTATTCAGGGAAAATATGTATGTTACTTTTACGGGGTTAATTATTAATATTATTCTGAATATAATTTTTATACCGCTTTACGGTATTGTTGCAGCGGCTGTAATTTCAGTTATTACCGAATACTTTATTTTTTATGGTGACTATTATTTCATTAAAATATTTCTGAATCCCGAATAATATGGGAACTTCAAACTGGCAAAATATTTCATATTGCATTGAGTTAATCAGAAGGATTAATCCGAATTCCATACTCGATGTTGGCGCGGGCTTCGGCAGGTGGGGAATTCTTGGCAGGGAATTCCTTGAAATCTGGGATGACAGTAATTATTCGGATAAATGGAACAGGAAAATCGATGCTGTCGAGATTTTCGAGGATTATGTGAAGCCATATCACAGCTATTTTTATGATAACGTTTATATAGAAAATGCAGCCGATTTTTTTAAAAACAATGAAAGTAAATATGATTTGATTGTATGCGGAGACGTGATTGAACACTTTGAAAAAGAAAAGGGAGAAAAATTCATTGAAGACTGCCTGAAACACAGCAGGTATCTGATGATTAATATTCCCATAGGAAAGAACTGGGAACAAGGGGTAATAAACAACAATGAATTCGAAGTTCACAAAAGCATTTGGTATAATTCCGATTTTAGAAAATATCCTAACAGAAAGATTAAAAAATTCAGGGATTATATTTCAAGAAAATTCAGCGTGATATTGATATCAAACGGTAAAATTGATTTAATATCCGAATACAAGAAAAAGTACGGCAAATATATTTTTGTAAAGAATTATTTGTCGGGCAAATTGAATCTCGGGTGGCTTGTAAAAATGCTGTCAGGAAATAAATAATTTAAGATGGATTTAATATATATCGGAAGATATTGCAAAGATGAAATATTGAAGGGACCCGAAAAGGTCGCTAAAAGAATATTTAATAATTACACCGTAAATCATAAGTCTTTATTTATTGAATATTATTTTGACGGGAAAAAATACGGAATATTGAAAAAATTATTTGGTAAAGAAACTGTTGAAACCATTAATGGAAGCGATGTTTGCAGAATGGGTATATTTTCTCTGTTTTTTGCACTTTTTAAGCTAAAACCAAAGATAATACATCTTATTACATTTGAAAGATTTGCATTTGCCGCATATTTTTATAAAATGTTTTTTAAAACAAAAATAATTTACAGCCTGCACGGACTGATTGTTCACGAGAATAAATTTTTCAGGAAAGTAAACCGGTTTTTTAATTTAAAAGATAAAATTGCTGAAAGAATATTTGTAAAATATTCTAATGCGCTCATTTTGCTGTCAGGAAATTTCGGAAAATTACTTGAGAATTATTACACGGTTAATGATTCAAGGATAAGATATATAAAAAACGGTATAGACCCTGAATTTGCAGAAGCCGGAAAATTAAGAAAACCCTGTAAGAATAATCAGTTAAAAATTGTTTATATAGCAGATACAGACAGAAAAGAAAAAGGCTTCTCTTTTCTGAAGGATGCACTGGAAACGATAAATATTGATATAGAGCTATACATTATTGATAAAAGCGAGCCCGTTCAAAATGAATTATTTATTAATAAACGCATAAAAACGTTTTATGTCGGGAAAATGAAGCCGGATGAACTTGCAGGGTATTTAACAGATAAAGATGTATTTATTTCATCGGGCAGCTATGAGCCCTTCAGCATAACAACCGTGGAATGCATGGCCGCCGGCGTGATTCCCGTTGTTACAAAAGAAACCGGCGCATCTGAATCAATTGAACAAGGTAGAAACGGCTTTGTGTTTGACTACGGAGATTGCGGAAAATTAAAGAGTATTTTAATTGAACTGAATAATGATAACGAATTAAAAGAAAATGTATCTGCAAGAGCTAAATACATTTATAATATTTTAAACTGGGATAAAATAACCGGGGATTATATTAACATTTATAAGTCATTGCAGCAAAAATAATATGCCTGAAAATTTGATTTCAATAATAATGCCAATTAAGAATGCGGAAAAATATATCCGTGATTCTATACAGAGCATATTAAACCAGACATATAAAAATTTTGAATTTATAATTATAGATGATGGCTCGACTGACGGTTCTCAAAAAATAATCGAATCAATAAAAGATGACAGGATTAAATTTTATAAAAAAGAAAGTGCAGGATTAATTGAACAGCTTAATTTCGGACTTGGCGAAGCAAAAGGTGAATTCGTAGCAAGGATGGACGCAGACGATACTGTAAGTCCGGAAAAACTTGAAATGCAGATTAATTATTTGCTGAATAATAAAGATATTCAGCTTGTCGGAACAAATTTTACTTTTATTGATGAGAACGGAAAATCAATTATGCCTAAAAAACTTCCCGAAGAACACAGGGATATTGAATTTATGATGCCGTTTATAGATTCTGTTTTGCATTCTTCAATATTGACATATAAGAGTGTACTTATCGATTCCGGAGGATATGATAAAGAATATTATTCTGCGGAAGATGATGAACTGTTTTTGAGGTTGCTTTCTCTCGGATATAAAATGCATAATATTCAAAGGTCGCTTTATAGATACAGGCTGGTTGAGCGTCCGTCCGAATATTACGATATGCAAAAAATCAATTACTATAAATGCAGCATAAAATATCTTGATAATCATTACACTGAAAAAACAGGTGAGTATTACCTGAGGATGGGGCTGCTGGAATATTACAGGGGTAGTATTAATAAATCAAGGGAACATCTCCTGAAATCACTTAAGTATAAGGGTATAAAAAGGAAATATTTTTTCCGTTATATTCCTGTCACTTTTTTGGGTGATAAAATCGTGAATTTCCTGAGAAAGAAAAAAATTTCTTCAAAGGTTAATTCCTATTTTAATAAAAAATTCAAATACGATACTTATAATATTTCGGGTTCGGATGTGAAAAAATGATTTCAAATGTGAAAAATATTATTTCCCTGCTTATTTTCTTTTTCCTGAAATTGTTTTTCGGAAAAAGAAACAATCCCGAATTTAAAAACATATTGTTTTTTAACTCCGAAAAAATAGGGGACCTTGTAGTTTCTTCCATGATACTTGAAAATGATTCGGTTTTTCCCGATGATACCGGTGTTTATTTCCTGATAAAGAAAAAATTCTTCACGCTTTTTGAAAATTATAAGGGAAAAATAAAAATCCTAAAATATAATTATGAATTATATAAATGGTTTTTACCATACCGGTTTAAACTACTGGGAAGTATAAGAAAATTAAGATTAAATAAACTATATAATCTTACACCGGCAAGGGGAATGCTGAATGACGAAATATCCCTGTTAAGCGGAGCAAATAATATATATGCAGTGAGTGGTGACAGGAAATACTTAAAAAGAGTTGCGGGCAATATTACTGATAAGGGCTATACGGAAATTATGTTTAATAATATTAAGAACGAATATGAAAAGCATAAGGAATTATTGAAAGTATTTTCAGGCGGAAAAGAAATATTGTTAGATAACAATAAAACATTTATTGTGCAGGGAGACAATGTACTTATTAATAAAGATTTAGTACAGAAAGATGAATATATCGTTGTGTCACCGCTTTCCACGGAATTGGACAGAACATGGGGAGTGGAAAATTTTACCCGCCTGAGCACCGAATTGGCAGAGAAATATAAAATTGTTTTAATTGGTTCTCCGAAGGAGAAAACTCTGCTAGAAGAAATAAGAAATGGAAACGTAAATATAATTATAGATACATCACCACTGAATAAATTGCCCGGAATAATTAATCACTGCAGGCTATTTATCGGCGGGGATTCCGGACTGACACACATTGCTTTGAAGCTCGGAAAGCCGCTGCTCGCTGTACTTGACGGCGGATATTTCAACAGGTATTTCCCTTATAAAACCGAAGACAGTAAAAACAATTATATTTTTAACCTGATGGATTGCTTTGAATGCGGTTTCGACTGCATATATGATAAAAAATATTGCCTGCTGAATATTACGTACGAAAGCGTATTAAATAAAGTAAATGAAATATTAAAATAATAATTTGATTTTTTTAAGTATAATAATACCGGTTTACAATAATTCGGATGTACTGAAATATAATCTTCCATATCTCGCAGGTTATCTTTCAAAAAAAGATTATGATTATGAAATTATTATTGTTGATGACGGAAGTTCTAATGGAAGCGAAGTTAAAAATATTTCCGATAATTTCAACTGCAGATATATTGTAAATGGAAAAAACTTCGGTAAGGGTTATTCAATAAAACAAGGAATGCTTAATTCGGATGGAAAGTACAGAGTCTTTACCGATGCGGATATTCCCTATGAAATCGAAGACCTTGAAAAAATCATTGAGACTCTTGATAAGGAAAAATATGACATGGTTATCGGTGACAGGACACTGAATGCCTCTTCATATTTTAAGGATGTTTCAATTCTGCGTTCTTTCGGAAGCAAGTTTTTTTCACTCATTATCGGTGGAATTACTTCGGGGAATTTCAGCGATACGCAGTGCGGCTTAAAGGGTTTCACTGCTGAAACAGCTGTTGATTTATTTAACAGGACTAAAATAAACGGTTTTGCGATTGATGTTGAGCTGATATATCTCGCTTTTAAAAGAAATTATAAAATCGGTAAGATTCCCGTAAAGCTGAGAAAGCAGGGGGTTAGCACGGTGATGATTTTTAAACACGGTATATTAATGCTTTTTGATTTATTTAAAATTAAATATTATCAACTAAGTAAAAAATATGAAAAAAAATAAATTCTATATTTATTCGTTTCTATTGTTTGCAATTTTTATAATTGCAGTTTCTTCGTTGGGAATATTCAAAACAGGTATCCTGTCGGATACTTTCGGAGATGCTTACACTGCCGTGAATTCAACTTTCTCCGACAAGTTAACGAATAACCTGCAATATATTGACCGGTACAGGTACAGGCCTGTTCTTTTTCTGACTTTAAAGGGTATCGTGAATATTCAGAAATCTCTTGGAATATCTTATGATAATTTTGTTTTTTATAAATTAATTAATCTGTTCTTATATATCTTGTTCGCCTTCATAGCAGGGATTATAATTTTCAGAATCTCAAAAGACATTATTTTGTCTGTATTTTCCGAAGCTGTGATTTTATTTTATCCTAACAACCTTCATAATTTATGCTGGTCTGCTGCTTATTTCGAAATATTGTGCGGAATATTTTTTCTTTTTTCATTTTTATATACATTGAAATACATAGCAGATAAAAAAACAATACTTCTGATAATATCGCTTGTATCATTTGCCTTTGCTTTGCTGACAAAGGAAATGGCAGTATCTTTTCCGTTTATATGTATATTACTGGTTTATATAATTTACGGGAAAGAAACCGTAGTAAAAAATAAAAATGTATTTATTCTGCAATTTGCGGTTTTACTGATATATTTTGTCTCGAAAATGTTTTTAATCAGAAGCATACCCGTGTTTTTGGGTAAATTTTTTCAGGGTGAATTCTGGGCAAATTCAGCACAAATAATTTTTAAAGGAATTATAGCATCGCTGATTCCGTATGATTTTTCCGTATTGAGAAATGAGCTGAAAGAGTATAATATCCTGGTCTTAATATATCTTATTTTTACTGCTGTCTTTGTCGTGTTTTCAGTTATAGAGTTTGTAAAACAAAAGCAGGTAAAAAATATTTTATTTCTAATACTTGTATTTCTTTTTTCTCTGTCTCCGTTGATTTATGCAGGATATTTGCGTCCCCAGCTTATATTAATAACCTTTACAGTTATGATTGTCGGGACAATATGCACTGTGAAATTAAATTCGAAAATGATTCTGTACAGTTTGATGTTCATATTTGAAATCTGGCTTTTTCTGGATTATGGAGTAATCGACGGCTGGAAAACAGCATACGCAGAGGGAAATGCGAGAATGGGAAATGTGATTAAAACCGACTTCAATTCTTCAAAGAAAAATATTATAATCGGTAATCCCGCAAGAATGCAGCAGTATTTTATGTACGATAATATTATGTTCCCGTATAATTACTTTAAATATCATAGTTTTGTTATTAAGGATACAATTTTGGATTTGGTAAGAACTGTTTCACTTGATAAGAACTCATTAATTTCTGATATAATAGTAAATAAAACAGGTGAAAAGGAATATGAATTAATCTGTACGGGAAAAACACAATTCTTTTATCTTGACGGTGACGAAAAAGAAATAAAAAATAATAACGGAATTAAAAATGATTTTATGTCTGTGCAATATCTTGAATTTAATAATTTAGGTAAACCCGTAATGGTATTGCTGAAAATATTATCCGGTAACTGCGATTTCTATATTTTCCGTGGAAATAATCTGGTAAAACTAGATTGAACATATTACACTTACATACAGGTCTGAATTTAACGGACGGAATTTCGAAAACCATTTATTTGATTGCGGGAAATAAGTCCGAAAAAAATAAGCATTTCGTAATTGCACTAGATGGTGATGCGGAAAGCAAGTTTACTGAAGCGGGTATAACGGTAAATTTTCTGAATCTTAAAAAGGATTATTTACCCGGAGTGATAAAATCCGTTAAAAACTATATCAGGGAAAATGACATCCGGATTCTTCATTCGCATCACAGGTATTTTGACCTGATTTCTTACCTAGTTTCTTTTTCCTGCAAAGTAAA
Organism: Ignavibacteriota bacterium; assembly: GCA_003158365.1. Classification (GTDB taxonomy): domain Bacteria; phylum Bacteroidota; class Ignavibacteria; order Tepidaquicellales; family Tepidaquicellaceae; genus FEN-1279. Next base: position 23,933 of record PMIW01000235.1, read on the forward strand.
AAGAATAACATCCGTGCAGAGTTTTGTTTACGGGAAGAAATTTTTCAGTTATAAATCACCCCTGCTGCTTGCAGCAGGGGAATCGGTGAAAAAACATTTAATTGAATATTTCGGAGTAAATGAAAATAGAATTAAGGTATTTAATAATTTTATCGATGCAGAAGAAATTCCAAAAAACGATAATTCGGAAAATCTTAAGGCTAAGCTTAAAATCCCTCAAAATGCCTACCTGATTGGATATATAGGCAGGTTCTCCGTTAAAGAAAAAGGAATAGATATACTTATAAATGCTTTCAAGTCATTCAATGAAAAACATCCTGATGCTTATTTACTGATGATTGGGGGCGGTGATGATATAAAATATTTTTCAAACCTTCCTGAGAATGTAATTATTCTGAGTTCGCAAAAAAACATTTTTGATTTTTACAGGATATTCTATTGCCTCGTCCTTCCTTCGAGAGTTGACCCGTTTCCGCTCACAGTTCTTGAAGCGGGAATGATGGAAGTTCCATTTATAGGCTCGGATGTAAACGGAATATCCGAAATTATTGAAGATGGAAAAGACGGTCTTTTATTCGAAAAAGAAAATATAAGTATGCTTTTGCAAAAGATGGAAAAATATTATAATGAAAAAGAATTCGCAAAAACATGTGCGCAAAATTTATATAAAAAGGTAGTGAGCAAATATAACGTAAAATCCGCTCTGGAAATTCTAAACAAAATATACGAAGAACTTTAGCGTGAATATGAGAAAATATGTATATATATTTTTTTTTCTTGCCGCATTATGCGCTTTCTTACTGCCGTTTCAGTTCCTGCTTAACTTTGCCCATGATGACTCATTTTTTTATATAAAGACTGCAGGTAATTTTGCAAAAGGCCTGGGCTCTACATTCGACGGGATAAATCTCACGGACGGTTATCATCCGTTGTATTTTATTTCACTGGTTCTGCTTTTCTTTATTCCCGAATTTCTGTTCAGAACGTCACCTGAATTTTTATACAGGCTTGTAGTATTGTATCATCTTATACTGATATTCGGGATTCAGTATTTTGTTTTCAGGTCTCTGAAAAATATATTTAAAAAAGAAACAAATAATATTTATGTTTTAATTTTACCTGTTCTTTTTTCGTCGTTTATTTTTATAAGGGATTTCGGTCTGGAAAGCCATCTTGCCTGTCTTCTCGTGTCCGTATTTATATCTGTTAAATCAAAAGAATTAAATACCGGTGAGAATAATATTTATTTGAAATCAATAATATTAATTTTATTATTCCTTACGCGGACTGATTATTTATACACTTTCATTCCGTTTGTACTTATTGCTGACTATTATACAAGTCCCGGTAAGAAGAAATATATTTTATTCTCACTTTCGTTTTTATTTGTAACTGCAGTTTTATATTATTTGGGTAATTATCTTTTTTTTGGACACATAGATACTGTATCCGGAAGAATACTGAATAATTTCCCCGATATAATATTTTTAAGCAACATTAATACTTTGCTTACAGACCCCGCTAAATTTTACAACCAGTTTGCAAAAATAGTAATTGTTTTTGCCGCATTTATTTTTTTTGCTGTGTATTATTTTAGATTTAAGGGTAAGGAAAGCACAATATCAAAGTTTTATTTAATAATCCTGAGTCTTGGAGCGGGAAGCATCCTATTTACACTGTTGCACCTGCTGTTCAATAATTACAGCATGCGCGAATGGTATATGACTATGCCTGTTATGCTTGCAATAATAATGTTATTTTTGGCAATCCGAAAGAATAAATTTGTTTTGAATATTTCACTGATTTTATCATTAATTCTTCTGATTTATGTGTTCTACGGTTCGAGGATTAAAAATTATAAATATGTTTCCAGTTATGAATATGCTAAAACATTGAATTATCTTGTAAACATAAATGAAAGTATTTACCAGGTTGACTATTGCGGCGTGGCGGGATTTTTTTCGGAAAGAAATGTAATAGACGGTGACGGACTGATAAACAGTTTTGAATATCTGGATTGTTTAAAGTCAGGAAGAATAGATTCCTACCTGGCAAAGTATAATGTGAAATATTATTCTACTTATTCGACCAATAATTTATTGAAAGACTCGGTTTATACGGATAATAATTTTTCCGATAAGATAAACGGAAAGGAATTCATTTTTCCGAAATCTTCGCTTGTAACCGAGCAGCCGTTTAACTGGAATCACATTGCGTTTGATTTGACCGGAAAATGGTATTTGTTCAAATTAAAATAACACACATTAATTTATTTGATGGAAACCGTAAATATACTTGATGTAAATATACTTAATACATCCTACGACGAGATTTCAACTCTGGTCGAAACCAAAGTAAATAAAAGGGAGAAATTTTCATTTCATAATGTCAACGCAAGTATTTTGCTGGAGTATTGTAAAAATGATGCTTTTAAGAAAAATCTAAAATCATTTTCTGCATTACTTGGTGATGGAATAGGAATTTACTGGGCATCAAGGATATTATACGGCAAAAACGGATTAAAGAAAAGAATTACTGGCACGGATTTATACTATTATATCTTAACTCTGGCAGATAAAGACAAATTGAACTGTTTTTTCTTCGGTGGAAGCAGTGATGCGGTAAAGATATTACCCGAAACTCTTCAAAAAAAATTCCCAAACTTACGTATTTCAGGAATATTACCCCGTGAAACTGAATTCAGCGCTGAAACCCTCGAAACAATAAAAAATTCTAATTCCGATATTTTATTTATAGGGCTTGGAACACCTCTTCAGGAAGAATGGATTGCCTCACACTTTGACTCGGTTGATATTCCCGTTCAAATTGCAATTGGGAGCGGTATTGAGTTTATTTCAGGTGTAAAAAAAAGGGCGCCTGAATTTTTCCGAAATTACGGGCTGGAATGGCTTTACAGGGTGTACCTTGAACCTGAAAGACTATGGAAAAGATACGTTTTTGGTATTCCTATTTTTATGTTTAAAATCATTGTATTAAAAGTTAAATTACTTCTTAAATAGTTCAAAAAATAATAATGAAAAAGTTAATACTCGTTTTCATTTTTTTGGGATTTAACTTTTCCCTTGCACAAAATTACAACTGGATAACTCCCAATAAAGACTATCTTAAATTGTATGTAATACAGGACGGTATTTACAGAATAAATAAAATCGATTTTGTAAATGCAGGCGTGAATCCCGCAAGTATTGACCCCCGCACAGTCAAAGTCTTTTCCAAAGGAAATCAAATTCCCGTTTTCTTCTATGGTGAAAGCGACGGCGTATTTAACGATACAGATTATTTCGATTTCTACGGACAGAGAAATTACGGCGGTTTGACAAATACTTATAAGGAGCAATCGGGCGCATCGGTTGTAGATTATGTTACGGATGAGTATTATAATATGTATTCCGATACAGGTGTTTACTGGGTAGGGTGGGATGGTGCTCAGGGGCTCAGATATTCAGATTATACTTTTTCATCTAACGTTAATTTTCCCCAGAACTATTTTACACAAAACCTGCATTTTGAAAAAGATTCCATTTATTCGATGGGGATTACAGTAGATGCAGGGTCGGATTTCAGGTATTTCAATACGGAAAAAGTTACTCAGGAAGGTTGGTACTGGAGACAATTTGAATCGTTTAACTATGTCTCGGACACTTTCAGTTTGCCTAATTTATCCGCAGTTCCGCAAACTTGCTCTATAAAGCTATTTGCTTATCCGAATTCATATCAGAGCAGCGGGCATTGCCTTATAATAAAAATTAATTCTACCAGATTAGATACAATCATCAGAACCGATTATAATAAATTCGATACGACAATTAACTTCCCGGGTTCATTGCTGTCTTCGACTTCTGTTAACAGAATTACAATTTCTTATACAACAAGAGATTTAAATAGCGGATATCTTTATTTTGATTACTACGCTTTAAATTACCCGAATACATTTACATTTGTAAATAACCTGTTAAGTTTTAAAACAGGCATCGCCGACAGTACATCTAAAAAATTCAGAATTAACGGATTCGTAAATAATGAAATAAATATCTATGATACAAAAAATAATCTGAGGATAGTTAATTATGTTACTTCAGCCGATACACTTGCTTTTACCGGCAAGGGGAATGGAAATTACGAGTTAGTTAATAAATACAATACAACCAAACCATACAGGATAAAAAGAAAGCAGGTACCGAACCTTGCATCGGGTGCGAATGGGGCCGATTATCTTATAGTATATAATAAGCTGTTTGAATCATCCGCCGAGCAGTTAAGAGCTTACAGAAATTCACATGATAATTTCAGAAGTGTAAAAGCAGAAATCGAGGATGTCTATGATATATTTAATTACGGGATGGAAGACCCTGTCGCAGTCAGGAATTTTGTGAGATATGCAAACGCAAACTGGCAGTCGCCTGCATTAAAATATCTCTGCCTGTTCGGAAGGGGTTCCGTAGATCCAAAGCAGATATTCGGTAATTCTGTTTACTATCAGAATTATGTTCCCGTTTACGGTAATCCCGCATCGGACGGATATTTTGCAACTTTGAATCCGGGTACTTTTGTTTACTGTCCGCAGATTTCAGTCGGCAGAATTCCCGCTTACACATCTCAGGAAGCGCAGGATATTGTTAATAAAATAATCGGTTACGAAAGCAATCCGCTGGATGTGTGGATAAAAAAAACAACATTGATTACAGGCGGATTTACATTTTCCGACCAGGTTCAGTTTATTACGGCATCGAATAATCTTATAAATTCATATATTGCAGTTCCTCCGCCTGTCAGTTTTCCGCAAAGGATATACCGAACGGATACTTCGGGACAGGTTTCTTATAACTTCGAAGATTCAATAAAAAATACAATTAACAGGGGAACGCTGATTCTCAACTATATCGGTCACGCCGCCACATCAACCTGGGATAACGGTATAAGAGACCTGAATATTTTAAGCAACGGAAATAAAAATCCGTTAATATTCAGCATGACCTGTTTTACGGGCAAGAATGCATCGACTGATCCTGTTGACGGCAGGGGATTCGGTGAAAAGTTTTTGTATCTTCCCGGTAAAGGTGCAATAGGATTTATCGGAACAACAGGCTGGAGCTTCTTTCCCGGCGGCGGAAATACTTTAAACAGTTTTCTTTTTAAAAGTTTCGGAGCCGATAGTTTAAGGCGTATTGGCGATATACTGAAATCTGCCGAGACATATATGAAACTTCTCGATACGACTTCCTTTGTTAATAAAAACACTATAAACAGTTATAATCTTCTCGGTGACCCCGCATCGAAATTGAATATGCCCCCATATCCCGAATTTGATATTCAAATGACCGATTATCAGCTGCTGCCGATATTTCCGTCTCTGCGCGAACCAATTACGCTTAAGCTCTTCCCGAAGAATCTCGGCACGAGAGCGGATTCCTGTAAAATCAGGTTCCAGCTTTTAAAAAATAATATCAGCAACAGGATAACGGATACGGTTGTAAGAAATTTTGATTTTGTAGATTCAATTAATTATAATTTTAGAATTGATTCTGCGGGAATATATGTTATGAAAGTAATTCTCGATGTGGATAACTGGTATACAAGAGAGATTGAACAGAATAATACTATCTTTGTTCCGATACCCCTTAAAAACGTGGCATTTATTCCACTTAAGCCGGTCGATAATTCCGTCATACAGGGTGATTCGGTAACATTTGTTGGAATAAATCCGAACATAGACCCGAAGAAATATAATTTGAAAGTTTATGTTCAGTTCGATACGAGTATTTATTTCAATTCACCGTTGAACCGTATATTCTATAAAACCTGCGACTCGGGAGTGATTACAAAATTCAAAGTTATACTGCCTGTTCTTGATACAAACAGGGTGTATTTCTGGAGAACAAATTCTGTAATAAATAATACCGATACGTCGGGTTGGACAACTGCAAGCAGATTTCTTTATTTACCTTCTTTTATTTTTAGTGATAAAAGACCGCTGAAAAGTATTTCCGATTCTTCGGTTACGATTTATAAAAAATATGCTTCCCAATACAGTGTAACTGATTTGGGAAATACAATTACTGCACCCGACGGAATTAAATTAAGAAATTTTACAGGCGACCTGTTTGCTCAGTCCTGGGGAGGTGACCCGTGGGATGCTTCATTTTTCAGGGTAAACGGAAATGAAATATTTTTACTTGACCCGGTACTTCACTGGGGAGGGCTAAATATTATTAAGGTACGGAAGAATAACGGTGCCTATGTGGAATATAAACATTTTAAATTTACCGACCCTATTTCATCGGATTCAGTTATAAATTATTTAAATACTTTTAACAGCAATTATATTCTTATGGTTGTTAAAAATGTGCAGAACGGTGTTACGGATTCAATTCGTCCGGCTCTGGTAAACAGGTTTCATGATTTTGGAAGTACAAAAATTGATTCTGTGCATCTTATTTCTTATGACAGATGGAGTTTTATAAGTTATCCGACAAATACAGGAAACACTGTTGCTGAAAGTTTTCTTGCAAGCGGTACTCCAGATGCCCCGGCAATTTCCGCTATGGCGCCGCAGTTCCAATATGACAGCGGATATGTATTCCATAATTTTGGACCTGCATCGTTTTACAGGAATTTCTCATGGAACCAGTTCCTGTTTCCATTCAGTTCACTCAGGTTCGATGTTTACGGAATTAACAGAGATAATCAGAACATATTGTTGTATTCCAATATAACATCAAATAATAATTTCAGTCTTGATTCGCTGAAATCTTATATTTACCCGAATCTTCTGCTTAAAACGAAATTTAATATCGATTCAATAAACGGAACAACATCACCTGTATTACAGTCTCTAAAATTTAACTACGTACCGCCTGCGGAGCTTATTTCGGATAATTATTCATTTGTGAAAAGCGATACTGTCGTTCAGGAAGGCGATTCCGTGCGGGTCAGCGTGAAATATTATAACGTGGGTTTTATTGGTGCTACTGCTTCCATAAATACATGGTCGGTCAGTTCTCCTACGGGTGTAAAGGTATTAAGAACCGATACGGTAAATTTATATATGCCGGTTGACAGTTCGCTTCGTTCAGGTATTTTAATTAACACTTCGAGACTGAGAAATATTCAAAAGCCAAGAGACACCGTTTATATATTTTTTGAAACGAAACTGAAAAGCACAGAGAACGAATTTTATACTTATAACAACACCGCCATTACATCCGTTGTCGTTACGAGTGATTCGATAAATCCCTCGCTGGATGTGACTTATGACGGATTGAAAGTCCTTACGGGTGATTTTATCCAGTCTAAACCTGTAATAGTAGCAAAATTTCTCGACGACAGCAAAATGCAGATAAGGGATACTTCCAATATCAGGGTTTATCTCGATACTCACTATGTGCCTTATTATTTAGGCGGGTTAAAAAATCCTGAAATAGAAATAATATTCCCTGCAAATAAATTTCTTCAGGCGACAGTAGTTTATAAACCCACACTTTCAGATGGCGTGCACGATTTTATGTATGTTGCATACGATTTATCTAATAATTATGCCGATACAATAAGATATTTCTTATCGGTGAACCCGGATTTGAAAATATATGATTTGAATACTTATCCTAACCCGATGAAAAACCAGACTAACTTTATGTTTAATTTATCAGGGAGTAATATACCTAATAATTCCAGGATTAAAATATATACTGTCGCAGGCAGACTGGTAAAGACTATCAGCTTTGTACCAAATATAGGATATAACCAGATTCAGTGGGACGGAAGAGATAATGACGGTGATTATATGGCAAACGGTGTGTACTTATATAAGCTTATAATCGAAGGAAACTCCAAAAAGGAAACTTCCATTCAAAAGCTTGTTATTTTGAAATAAAAGGACTTTTATACCGAAACTAGATATATGAAATTTGAGTTTTAAAGTTTATATTATAATATGAATCAAAAATTTTACTTTTTTATAATTCTTCTTATTGCTAATGTAACTTTCTCCCAGAATTACAACTGGATTACTCCCAATCAGCCGTACCTGAAAATGTATGTGGTTGATGACGGAATTTACAGAATCAATAAAATTGATTTTACTAATGCAGGCATAAACACCGCTGCAATCGACCCGAGAACCGTGAAAGTATATTACAAGGGAAACCAGATACCGATATTTTTTAACGGTGAGCAGGACGGGGTTATTGACGATACCGACTTTTTTGATTTTTACGGACAGAGAAATTACGGCGGTCTGACAAATACTTATAACAGTAATAACCAGGTAGTATATGTTACTGATGAATATAATGATTTATATTCCGACACAAGTGCATACTGGGTAGGATGGGGCGGAGCATACGGTACAAGATTTCAGAATTATAATTACACTTCCTATACTCTTTACCCGCTTGATTATTTTTACAAAAAATTACGCTACGAAAAAGATTTAATTTATTCATACGGTGAGCAGATTAATGACCAGGACTACAGGAATTTTAACAACGAAAAATTTCAGGGTGAAGGCTGGTTCTGGATGGATATGCTGTGGCAGAATACAATCTCGCAGACATTTACATCACCGCTGCTGTCAACTTCTCAGCCGTGTAAAGTTAAAATTTTTGCTTATCCGAAAAACCAGAGCTCGACCATTACAAATGAACATATGGTTGTGCTAAGCTTTAATAATAATCTGTTAGACACGCTTAAGGTAAATCATTTTGCAAGGTTCGATACTACACTTTATTTTCCGTCTTCTTACCTGAATCCTTCTTCAAACAATACGGCAAAGGTTAAATATGCTCCGCCCGCAACATTTACCGAAGGTGAATTGTATTTTGATATGTTCGAAATTTCCTATCCGAAGAGATTCGAATTTGATACTAATAAGGTAAGCTTTTCGACCGGCTCTGCCGATTCCACATCGAAGATTTTTAAAATAAAAGGGTTTAATAACTCAAATCCAATCAGCATATATGATGTAAAGTACGGATACAGGATAACAAATTTCAATCTTTCTGCAGATACGCTTGTGTTTACAGGTAAAGGCGATGGTATATATGAAATCTTAAATAAATATATCACTAAAAAACCATTTAGGATTAAACAACGCCAGGTTCCTGCTTTAGCTTCTTCATCAAACGGAGTTGATTACCTGGTCATCTATAATAAACTTTTCGAAACACAGGCGGAACAACTGAGAGCTTACAGAAACAGTCACGACGGTTTCAGGTCGGTAAAATCAGAGATGGAAGATATTTATGATATATTTAATTATGGAATTGAAAATCCTGTAGCTGTCAGAAATTTTGTAAAATATGTTTATGATAACTGGACTCAGCCGAGAATATCTTATGTTTGCCTGTTTGGCAGAGGTTCTCTGGACCCGAAGAAAAATGCCGCAACATCTGTTTTCTACCAGAACTACGTTCCTGTATTCGGGAACCCGCCAACAGACGGGTATTTCGCGAATATGATTCCCGGAACTTTTTCTTATTATCATCAGCTTGGTATTGGCAGGCTTCCCGCTTTTACAATACAGGAAGCTCAGGATATGGTTAATAAAATTATTTCATATGAAAGCCAGCCGTTCGATACATGGTTTAAAAAATCCGTATTCGTTTCAGGAGGCTATAATGCAACAGACCAGGGACAGTTCACGACACAATCGAATACATATCTTAATACGTATATTAATGTTCCTCCCTTGTCAATGGATGCTACAAAAATATTCCTGAAGGATTCATCCGGACTGGTGACATTTAATTATTCGGATTCAATTAAAAATTCAATTAACAGGGGTGCATTGCTTGTAAGTTATATAGGGCATTCGGGAAATGGTTACTGGGATTATGCATATTCGGACCCCAATATATTAACAAACGGAAACAAACTTCCGCTTTTATTCAGCATGACCTGTTTCACGGGAAAGAATTCGGAAGCCAATGCACGGGGATTTGGAGAACAGTATTTAACCGCTCCCGGAAAAGGAGCAATAGGTTTTATCAGCACGACAGGCTGGAGTTTCTTCCCCGGCGGAGGAAATATTTTTGAACAGTTTTTCTTGACGGGTTTAAGTACGAACAATCTAAGAAGATTAGGTGATTTAATGAAATACGCTTCCACGACAATGGCACCCGAGTCGTTATATTTTGCTCAAAGAAATACCATAAACTGCTATAACCTTCTTGGTGACCCGGCATTGAAACTTTTGCTTCCGACCCATCCTGAATTTGACATTCAATTGACAGATTATATTTTATCAAACCCGTATTCTGTTGTAAGGGAAAATATTGTATTGAAAACATTTCCGAAAAATCTCGGTACTTATGCAGACTCCTGCAAAATAAGATTTCAGGTTTTGAGAAGTAACCAGAACCACAGCATAAAAGATACGATAATCCGGGGCTGGAGTTTCGTGGATACCGTTGTTTATAATTTTAAGCTGGATACAGTGGGAATTTACGGGATGAAAATAACGCTCGATGTTGATAACTGGTACCCTGCGGAATCAAAGCTGAATAACGTTATTACGTTTCCCCTTAATATAAAAAATACCGCATTTGTCCCGATTAAACCGATCGATAATATGATTATTAAAAGGGATACTGTTGAATTTGTCGGAATAAATCCTAACATTAATACTTCGTCAAATACAGTCAGATTAATTGCACAAATAGATACATCGGTAACATTTACTTCTGCAATGACTCAGACTTATTTTAACAATAACATGACAGGGGCAGCCACAAAGTTTAAGGTCAGAATCCCTGTGCTCGATTCAAACATTGTTTATTACTGGAGGCTGAATGCAATCGTAAACAATGCCGATACACTGGGCTGGTCCGAAATCAGGAGGTTTAAATATAACACAACTCTGCCTCCGTCATTTTCTTCCAAAGGCAGTACAAAAATTAATTTGACCGATAACAGTTATGCTGATTTACCGGGTGATTCAAATATTACTGTTTACAAAAATAAATTCGGACAGTATAATAATTATGAATTATCTTATATTGGCGGTGATAACAACGGGTTGAAAATTGTAAATTTGCAGGGTAGCCTTATTGCGAGTTCCTGGCAGGGCGATCCCTGGGCTCCGACTTATTATGCAGTTAATAATAATTATACATATCTCGTAAGGTCGCAAATAGATTGGAGCGGATTGGTTTTGGTTAAGGTGAATAAAACAAACGGATTCGTAATCGACACAAAACATATTTATATGTCTGACGCATCTTCATCGGATTCTGTATTAAACTTTTTAAATACTTTTGATGCAACGCATATACTTATGGCGGTAAAATTGATTCCAACTGCTTTAACGGTAAGTAATTTTAATATTAACACAAAAAATAAATTCGTACAGTTCGGTAGTATTAAAGTTGATTCGGTGGAATTTTTAGCGTGGGACAGATGGAGCTTTATCAGCTATCCCAATACCCCGAATCCGGTTACGTCGGAAGGATACGACAATTCGAACGATATCCCCGTAAACAGCACTATGCAGCCTACATTCAAATTCATAAGCGGAAAAATTTACCAGACATTCGGACCTGCTAAAACCTGGAAGAATTTTTCCTGGCAGCAGACTCTTTATCCCGGCACGACTATAAAATTCGACGTGTATGGCATAGACAGGTTTAACGCGGAAAATCTTGTAATGTCCGATATTGCTACAAACAGTAATGTTGACCTGCAGTCAATCAACGCATATACATATCCGAAATTAAAACTTGTTGCAAAATTAAATATAGATTCTATTACGGGTTCTCAGTCACCCGTGTTCCAGTCCTTAAAATTCAACTATGTCGCACCATCTGAGCTTGCACTGGATTATAATACATTTATAAAATCCGATTCGCTGCTCAACGGCGGAGACAGCCTTGGCATTGCACTGGCATACTATAATGTCGGATATGTTGATTTATACGGCTATACAAGGGATATATATTCATTCGATAATAACGGGCAGAGGGTACTTCTTAAATCCGAAACCAGCACGGCAACTCTAAAAATCGACAGCGTGAATTATGTAAAAACAAATGTAAAGTTATCGGGTTTGCCTAATCTGAAAAAATACAATAATTATATTGTTCTGTATGTCGAAGCGACTCCTCTTATTCCTCAAAATGATTTATATGCATATAATAATATCACGACAACCAACATAGTTGTAAAAGGAACTTCACAAGTATACAGCCTCGAAATGTATTCCGACGGAACTAAAGTGAACGGTGGTGAATTCGTAAGAAATAAACCCGAAATGGAAGTTAAAATAAAAAATAAATCGGGAGTAAATGTAAATGCTTTCGATACATCCGATTTTAAATTATTTATAAATAATATTTACCAGCCGTATAATTCAAGAACAGCAAGCGGGATAAGAGTCGAGGGAAGCGATTTAAAATCGGGCGGTATATCGATAAGATTCAATCCGTCTTTGCCGATGGGAGAGAGCATTTTTAAACTGGTATCCAGAAAAAGTAACGGAGAGGATTTTGATACTTTAAAATATTCCGTCTTTGTCTCCAACCAGCTCTTGATTAAAGATTTATATAATTATCCGAACCCGATGAGAAACCAAACCGGATTTATTTTCAATCTCGGGGGAAATAATCCGCCGAGCGCCTGCAGAATAAAAATTTATACTGTATCCGGAAGACTTGTAAAGTTAATAAACTCGGCAGTGAACATCGGATTTAACCAGATTAACTGGGATGGACGCGATAACGAAGGCGACTACATGGCAAACGGAGTTTACTTCTATATAATGACTATCGAAGGTGAAACAAAAATAGATTCACCAATACAAAAACTTGTAATATTAAAATAAGAAAAATCTACCTTTATACTTCTTACTATATAATCAGCAATTTATAGTGAGAAGTCTCATTTTTACACATCACTTATTTTGTAAGCATATCTGCTTAAATCATAGTTAGTTAACTATGAGACAAACTTTAAAAAGTTCAATTTCACTGTAATTTCGAAGAAAAATTACGGTATGTTATTTGCAATAATAAGTTTAATTGAATAAAAAATTGAACAACAACAACAAATATGGTAAAAAAAGTAATGCTCTTCGCAATTGTAATTGTATTATTACAATTTTTACCTGCTGACTCGCAAACGACCAATAACGCAATATTTTTAAATAACACAAACTTATCGACCAATAATGGATTTGTGTATCTCGGAGCTCCCGATTATCAACTAACTGATAAAATTACAATTTCAGTCTGGATAAAATGGAACGGTGATCCTCATATTTATACCGATATGAATGCTAATTATAAATGGGGAACTATTATTACAATGGACTGGGGTTATTATCCGTATCATGATAACGGCATGTTCTGGTTACAACATTCAAGTGATAATAAAAAAATTGAATGGGCTGTTAAATCATCTACAAAAGGAAGATATTTCCTGCAGTCGAATACAACCCCCCTGAAGGATAAATGGTACTATATCACGGGTATATATGATGGTAATTCATCTGATACAACTATGAAATTATACATCAACGGTGTTCTTGAAAGCTTTGCATTAAACAATGCAGTTTCGGGAACTATTGTTCCAATGACATCTAATTACCGCCTGAATATCGGCAGAATTGCAGATGGTTATAGATTATTTTCGGGAAATATGGATGAACTCAGAATCTGGAAACGTGCATTAAGTTTTGGAGAAATTAATCAGCAAATGTATTCTAAATCAACAGTCAATCCGGCTAATTTATTAAGCTATTATGATTTTGACCAGTCAACAGGTTCTACATTAGTCGATAAAGGTCCGGCGGGTGTTAACGGAAAATTTTATAACCAGTTACTCCAGGTTAATTCGATGAGCGGTTCACCTTCAATAAGTATTACCGACACTTCAAAATCCTGGACAACAGATGCTCTAAAAAACAGAACAATTAAAATCGTATCTGGTACAGGAATAGATGCAGGTTATATTATTGCAGGTAACACAAGTAACACAATTACTTTGACCATACCTTTTGCATCGGCTCCGACTATAAGCGGAAATACGAATATGACTCTGATTGGTGTTGAAGCTTCGCCCTCTGATGATTCGCTATGGTTAAGCTCGACGGCCCCGTTAAATACGGGAAACCTGAACGGCTATTCGAATCTAAAAGGTGTGTGGAATGCGAATTCCGCAAATACTTCTTCGCTGGTTTCGATTTCTAATACAAATATTGGCGTTGATGAATATTTGCTTTTTGGAAATGATGATGGTGCCCTGGCTTTTTCTGGACTTGATGTACCCGACAGCATTAACGGCAGGGTTACACGGGTATGGAAATTCCAGACAAATAAAATCGGCGGAGTTACGGGAAAAATCAGTATAGATTTTACTAATTTGAATATAGCTGACGCATCTAAACTTAGAATACTTGTTTCGCAGACAGGTACATTTGCAGCATCAGCATTATATATCGGAACCGTTGCAGGAACTACGGTGTCTATTAACAATATTTTAATACCCAATAATTCTTTCATAACTCTCGGCTCTAAAGAAGGGACTTTACCTGTTGAACTGATTTCCTTTACGTCGGTTGTTAAAGACAGAAACGTAACTTTAAACTGGAAAACATCAAAGGAAATAAATAATAAAGGATTCGAAATTGAAAGAGCTTCTGAAAAAAATTCATCATACTGGGAAAAAATAGGCTATGTCAGCGGAAAAGGTACAACAAATGAATCCAGTCTTTATTTCTTTACAGACAGTAAATTAAATTCAGGAAAATATCATTTCAGGTTAAAACAAATCGATTACAACGGAATATTCACTTATTATAATTTAAATTCATTTGCGGAAATTGCTTTACCCGGTAAATTTGAATTGCTGCAGAATTATCCGAACCCGTTCAACCCGGCAACGAAAATCGAATTTCAGATTTCAAATCAATCAGATGTAAGTATGACCATTTGCGATATGTCAGGAAGACTTGTTTCCACACTTGTAAATAAAAACTTGCAGGCAGGGTATTATAAAATAGATTATAACGGCTCGAATCTATCAAGCGGTACATACTTCTGCATATTAAAAGCAGGCAATAATGTTAGTGTGAAGAAAATGGTTTTAGTAAAATAAAACCGCAGCATTCTCATTATGATACTAAACGGAATTGATAATATTGAAGATCAAAAACGGAGTATAAAAACTATGAGACAAATTAGAAAAAGCCTCATATTGAGCTATTATTCAACATTAATTACGGTATAGTAATTGTAATATATATTGTACAACAAACAACAACAACAATTATGATTAACAGGAACAACTCAAACAACACAAGTAAAAATAATCTTGTAATAACAGTTTTATTATTAGTATTATTAACAATCTCATCGAACGCTTTTTCACAAACAACAGGTGATTACAGGTCAAACGGAAATGTTAATTTCACTTCGGCAAGTAACTGGCAGATGTATAACGGTTCGCAATGGGTAAACGCAGCAACGGTACCCCCGTTAAGCAGCGGAGTTACCACAGTCACAAATTATACAGTTATCGATGCAAGCATAAATATTGCAGGAACACTGAATATAGGAGCCACGGTAAATTCAAGTAATAATCCAACAATAAATGTTACAGGAAATCTTAATATTTATAACGGCAGCGGTTTGTACTTAACAGGTAATGTAAATGTATTATCAGCAGGCACTATGACAATCAATGGTCAGTTTAATTTCTCCGGCGGGAATTTAAATATTTCAGGTAATTTCATAGTCTCGGCGACAGGACAGAATTATTGCAGTGGAAATGTAATCGTTTTGGCTGGCGGAATACTTGCAAATAATAATATTTTTCAGTCGGGTACTTATCTTGAAATCAATGGGACTCTCCAGACAAACGGAACCAGTTTTTATAACGGCGGCAATACAATAGTTAAAAACGGCGGATTGTTGGATTATAATCAGGATGGTAATTCAGGCAGCATTCCTGTTGCAACATGGAATACAGGTTCTACTTTAAAGATTTCCGGAATTGTTGGTACAGTTCCTCAATATCTGAACCAGTCATTTTATAATTTAACGTGGGACTGCGCATCACAGGGACAGGATTTTAATCTATATGATGTAATTACTAATATTAACGGAAGCCTTAGCATTTCAAATACAAACGGAAAAAATCTACAGTTTTTTAACTATAACTCCAATACTTTAAATGTCAGCGGAGATTTAAACATATCTGGTAATTCTAAAGTAGTACTCGGCGGCGGAGGTACAAACAAAGTTGTGTTAAACGTATCAGGAAATTACACACAGTCTAATGGAACTCTTGATATTGGTTATAGTAACAACGGGTTTAATTTAAAGGGAAACTTTACTTCTTCAGGCGGAAAAGTAATCAGGTCTTTGGGTTCGGGAAAAATAAATTTTAATGGAGTTGCAACACAGTACTTTACATCTACAAATCCGGGCGAAACATCAAACGGTGTTAATTTTGAAGTAGCAAGAAATTCCACACTTGTATTAAATACTGATATGAAAGTTCTTGGAAATAATGCGAATACAAATTCATATATTTATGGCAAACTTGATTTGAATAATCATAATATTTCTATGAGTTTTTATATGGAAATTTATACAACGGGAATTTTAAAAACGGGTACCGGAATAATCTCCACTCCCGATGCATCTTTAAACGATTTTAAACTCGATGACGGCGGAACAATTTATATTGGTTCACCAAACGGCATTACAACATCGGGACAAACAGGAAATATTCAGCTTAAAGGAAATAGAACTTTCGGTACAGGCGCTAATTATATTTATAACGGAACCGCAAACCAGGTAACCGGTAACGGCTTACCTTCGGTAATAAGCGGAAACCTTACAATACAGAGCGGGCAGGAGCTTGCCTTCAGCACTAACGAAACAGTAAGTGGTACAATTAACCTGACAAGCGGTTTGATTAATATGGGAGCAAATACTCTTATACTTTCTAATTCCGCAATAAATTCTCTTGCTTTCACTTCCGGTTATGTCAGCGGAAAATTCCAGAGAGCTATTGCAGGCAATACAACAGGACAATATTTATTCCCGCTTGGCGTCAGCAGTTCTTTGAGCAGAGTATTAACCCTGAATATATTAACAGGCACTTCGACTGCTGGGAATATTACTACGGAATTCAACTCGTCCGATGCAGGCGGTTTTTCAGTACCTTTAAATGATAACGGTTATACCGTCGATACATACAGCAAGGAAGGATACTGGAAATTAACACCTGTTACAATTACAGGAATGAATTACAAACTTTCACTTGAAGCAAAATCAATTGGCGGTGTCCAGAACCCGGCATCATTAAGAATTCTTGAACGCATAGCATCGGTGTGGTCGGTACAGGGAACACATGTTAACGGAACCGGCATCGTTTCCGACCCTACGGCAAACAGAACAGGATTAACATTATTCGGTGATTATGTAATAGCAGGTAATTCCTCGGAAAATACACTTACAGGTACTTTACCTGTTGAAATGAAATCTTTCACTTCAGGTGTAAAAGACAATTCTGTGAATTTGAACTGGAGCACAACAAGTGAAATTAACAACCTTGGATTTGATATAGAGCGCACTGATAACATAAATACAAGTTGGTCGAAAATCGGGTTTGTAAAAGGTAACGGAACTTCGACTCATATCAATAATTATAATTTCTCTGATACAAAACTTCAGACAGGAAAATATCATTACCGCCTGAAACAGGTAGATTTTAACGGCAACTTCGAATATTACAATCTGCAGAACGAGATATCAATTTCTACTCCCGATAAATTTAATCTTTCACAGAATTTTCCGAACCCGTTCAACCCTGCAACGAAGATAGAATTCCAGATCTCAAATCAGTCTGATGTAAACCTGACAGTCTTCGATATATCGGGAAGACTGGTTTCCACATTGGTTAACAAAAATCTACAGGCAGGATATTACAAAATAGAATTTGACGGCTCGAAACTCTCGAGCGGTACATATTTCTACACACTTAAGGCAGATAATAATGTAAGCGTAAAAAAAATGGTATTAGTAAAATAAATTTTAGAAAGCCCTCTCTTCAATCAAATACGGGATGGAAACATCCCGTTTTTATTTTTCCCCTTGACAAAACCCCTTTTTCTCTTTATTTTTGCATTAACTAAACAGTTGGTTAACCTATTTAGTTAAACTAAATAATTTAATCGTATGGATAACAAAGAAAAAATAATAGATTCTAACACAGAAAAAAGAATTCTCGAAGCCGCAAGAAGTGTTTTTCATATTAAAGGACTTGCTGGTGCCAGAATGCAGGAAATTGCAGACGAGGCAAAAATAAACAAGGCAATGCTAAACTATTATTACAGGAGTAAGGATAAACTTTTTGAAGCGGTGTTTAAAGAAGCTGCTCAGAATTTCTTTCCTGAAGTATTTCAAATGGTAAATTCCGATTTGCCGCTCTTTGAAAAAATTGAATCCTTCGTCAGTGGTTATTTGACTTTCCTTCAAAGTAATATGTGTGTCCCCGGATTTATCATAAACGAACTTGCACAGAACCCGCAGAGATTAAAGGATTTTTTTATCGAGCACAAAATAAGACCTCCTGAAAAGTTTCTTCAGGAAATAAGAGACGCTGTAGATTCAAAAGAAATTATTCCAATCGAACCGATGACACTGGTTCTGAATATATTATCGCTGTGCATTTTTCCCGTGGTTGCAAAACCAATTATTGAAACCGTATTTAATTTATCGGAAGAACAGTATGCGGATATGATTGAAGCGAGAAAAAAACTTGCAGCTCAATTTATTATTAATGCAATAAAAATCAAATAATATGAATTTAATAATTTTATTTTTAATGCTTTTTACTCAAAAGCAGGATACGCTGAAGCTGAACGACTGCTACGACAGGGTTTACGAGAAGTATCCTAATGCTTATCAGAAGACTCTTTATGAATCCTCATCGGGATTGAAATTAAAAAACCTCGATGTGAATTATCTTCCGCAGATTTCATTTAAGGGACAGGCAACATACCAGTCCGATGTTCCGGGAATCAGTCTCCCTATTCCCACTATCAAAATTCCCGAAACAAGCAAAGACAGGTATCAGCTTTTGCTCGATGTAAAGCAGTTGATATATGACGGAGGAAGTACAAGCTCACAGAAAGATGTGGAAGAATCACAGCTTTATTCGGATAAGCAGAAAGTGGAAGTCGAGCTTTACGGCCTGAAGCAAAGAGTAAACGATTTGTATTTTTCTGTTCTGCTTCTTCAGGAAAAGAAAAATATTTATACGGCTTACTACAACGATGTACAGTCGAAGATTAAAGAGATGACTTCGAAAGTGGAGAATGGTGTAACCCAGAAAAGCAATCTCTATATACTGCAGGCGCAGCTTCTGCAGATTGAACAGGACCTCGAGAGTACAGAAACGGACAAGACTGCATCAATAAAAATGCTTGGTGAACTGATGGATAAAAATCTGGACAAAGATATCGCATTGAAATTGCCTGACCCGCAGGTAAATAATTATGAGATTACCCCGGGCGACAGGCCCGAATATAAGCTTTTCGAATTCCAGAGAAACCAGTTTGATGCAATGAAGAGTTCGGTTAATACAAGGGTCCTTCCCAAGCTGAATATATTCGGCCAGGCAGGTTACGGAAGACCCGGGCTGAATATACTTGATAACTCATTCCAGCCGTTTTACACGGTAGGGATTAACGTTTCGTGGAATCCGATTAACTGGAATTCGAACAGCAATGAAATTCAGATTTATGAAGCAAATAAAAATATGATTGATAAGCAGAAAGAAACTTTCGATAAAAACCTGAAAGTTTCGCTTGAAAAATATAAATCCGAAATACAGAAATACGAATCGCTGATAAAAAAAGACGAAGAGCTGATAACATTAAGGGATAAGATAGTCGAGAGCACTGCTTCGCAATTGTTAAACGGAACAATTACATCTACAGTATACTTAACAGAACTTAACAATAAAAATCAGGTTTTACTGACATATAAAACACATATCGTGCAACTGATTCAGTCAAAAATAAATTTTTTAACTACAAAAGGAAGCAAAATTTATGAATAAAATATATTTATACCTGCTCTTGTCGCTTATATTTTTTATTTCATCCTGCGGGAAGAACGAAAAACGCTCTGATGCATACGGAAATTTCGAAGCTGTCGAAACCATTGTATCTGCTGAGGCGACAGGGAAACTTATTGATTTCAATATCGAAGAAGGCCAGCTTCTCGAAAAGGATGCAACTATAGGGAATATAGATGCTGACCAGCTTTCATTAAAAAAGCAGCAGCTCGAAGCGCAGAAAAATACGATTAAGACAAAATTTAAAAATGTCTTTTCACAGATCAACGTTTATCAGGAACAGAAAAAAGTAAACCAGACCGAGAAGAATAGAATAGAAAGACTGTTAAAAGATGAAGCCGCAACCACAAAACAGCTCGATGATGTTAACGGAAACCTTAATGTTCTCGACAAGCAGATTGCCTCGATTGAATCACAGAATTCGACCACAATACAGGAAATGAAAGGTATAGATGCCCAGATAGATCAGATTCAGGACCAGATAAACAAAAGTGCAGTGATAAATCCCGTGAAAGGAACTGTGCTGATGAAACTTGCCGAGCAATCGGAAATTGTAAATTACGGAAAGCCGTTATACAAGATTGCGGATATAAGTGTAATGGAACTGAGAGTATATGTAAGCGGAGAGCAGTTACCCGGAATAAAACTGGGACAAATTGTAAGGGTGTTAATTGATTCGGGTAACGGCGGGTTCAGGGAACTCGAAGGAACAATAAGCTGGATATCATCTAAATCCGAATTTACTCCGAAAATAATTCAGACTAAAGAAGAAAGAGTAAATCTTGTTTATGCGGTAAAAGTAAGAGTTGCAAATGACGGCTCACTGAAAATAGGTATGCCGGGAGAAATCGTCTTTAAATAATGCTGAATTATGAAAATTGTTGAAGTTAAAAATATAGTAAAGACGTTTGATAAAACAACCGCAGTCGATGATGTATCGTTCGAAGTTGAACAGGGTGAAATCTTCGGTCTGATAGGACCCGACGGTGCAGGAAAGACAACGCTTTTCAGGATGCTGACTACTTTATTAAAACCCGTTAAAGGTAATGCAAAAGTATTGGGTCTTGATGTGGTGAAAAATTATAAGCAAATCAGGAAAAAAGTCGGGTACATGCCGGGAAGATTTTCTCTTTACCAGGATTTATCCGTGGAAGAAAATCTTAAATTCTTTGCAACGATTTTCGGAACTACAGTCGAAGAAAATTATAATTTGATAAAAGATATTTATATTCTGCTCGAGCCGTTTAAAAAACGCAAGGCGGGAAAGCTTTCAGGCGGAATGAAACAGAAGCTTGCATTGTGCTGTGCGCTGATACATAAACCCGATGTGCTTTTTCTCGACGAACCGACAACGGGAGTCGACCCGGTGTCCAGAAATGAATTCTGGGATATGCTGCGTAAATTAAAAGAGCAAGGAATCACGATTCTTGTATCCACTCCTTATATGGATGAAGCATCGCTCTGCGACAGAGTTGCACTTATGCAGAAAGGCAAGACATTGAGCATCGATACTCCGGATAATATTATCCGGCAATTTAAAAAATCCCTGTTTGCAATTCATTCCGAAAATCAATATGAATTATTTCAGACTTTAATGAAATATGAACACCGTAATACTGTGTTCCCGTTCGGTGAGTTTTTACATTATACAGATAAAAGAGAAAATATCAGTGAAGATGAAATTAAAAACTATCTCGAAACATTGAACCTGAAAGGATTAAAAATAAAATCTGTTAAACCGAATATAGAAGACTGCTTCATGGCATTAATGGAGGAGAAATAATGGAAAACGAAAACATTATTTATGCTGAAAACCTGACTAAAAAATTCGGAAGCTTTGTTGCAGTTAATTCAATATCGTTTTCAGTTAAGAAGGGTGAAATATACGGATTCCTCGGTGCAAACGGAGCAGGAAAAACTACAGCCATCAGGATGCTTTGCGGGCTTTCGACTCCTTCTTCGGGTAAAGCCACGGTAGCTGGTTTTGACGTGTATAAGCAGACTGAAAACATAAAAAAGAACATAGGCTATATGAGCCAGAAATTTTCCCTTTATGAAGATTTAACGGTTAAAGAGAATATTACTTTTTATGGCGGCATTTACGGATTATCCGATAAAGAGATAAAAGAAAAAACAGAATACCTTCTTGATATTTTAAAAATAGGTGATGCAAAAGATAAACTAATTAAATCTCTGCCTCTCGGATGGAAACAGAAGCTCGCTTTCTCGGTTGCCGTTATACATAATCCGAAAATAGTTTTTCTCGATGAACCTACAGGCGGAGTTGACCCTCTTACAAGACGGCAATTTTGGAATATGATATACGAGGAAGCATCGAGGGGTATTACCGTTTTTGTTACAACGCACTATATGGACGAGGCTGAATATTGCAACAGGGTTTCGATTATGTCCGACGGAATAATTGCGGCGCTGGATACTCCAAGCAAACTTAAAGAAAAATATAATGCAAACACTATGCACGAAGTGTTCGTGAAAATAGCTCGCTGAATCACTGATTTCGCTGAGAAAACAGAAAACAGAAAATGAAAAGAGAAAACCACAAATTTTATATTAATTTTTGCCCCATGAAATCAAAGAAATCAGTGAAATCAGCGATTTCAGAGGAATCAATGATATGAAACGCTTTATCGGATTTTTAATAAAAGAGTTTTATCACATATTCCGTGACTTCAGGACACTGCTGATTTTGTTCGGTATGCCCGTTGCCCAGATATTGTTATTCGGATTCGCAATCACAAATGAAATTAAAGATGTTAAAATTGCAATACTCGATGAATCAAAAGACAATGTGACACGGGAAATCAGCGATAAGCTTCTTTCTTCGGGATATTTTTTGCTTTACGATAATCTGCAGTCCGTAAAAGATATCGAACCCGAATTCAGAAAAGGAATTATAAAAGAAGTGATAATATTCGAACCAAATTTTTCGGATAATTTATTCAAAACAGGCAGCGCAAATATTCAGCTTATTGCCGATGCATCGGAACCGAACCTTGCAAATATGATTGTAGCATATACAACTTCGATAATAACGAATTACCGAAGCGAAATTACAAAATCGGAAGATGTATTACCTTCGATTAATACCGAAATAAAAATGAGATTTAATCCGAATCTCAAAAGTGTTTTTATGTTCGTTCCCGGCTTGATGGCAGTAATTCTGCTGCTTGTATCTGCACTTATGACTTCAATTTCAATTACAAAAGAAAAAGAAATGGGTACAATGGAAGTTCTGCTTGTATCTCCCCTTAAACCATTTCAGATTATTATAGGAAAAGTAATTCCGTATCTTCTTCTTGCTTTTGTAAACGCATTTGTGATTCTCGGACTCGCGCAGTTTATATTCGGTGTGCCGATTGTTGGCAATACAATCTTACTTGTTCTGGAAAGCGCGCTGTTTGTTATTGTT
Source organism: Ignavibacteriota bacterium (assembly GCA_003158365.1). Taxonomy (GTDB): domain Bacteria; phylum Bacteroidota; class Ignavibacteria; order Tepidaquicellales; family Tepidaquicellaceae; genus FEN-1279. Next base: position 47,469 of record PMIW01000235.1, read on the forward strand.
GCTCTTTCACTTGGAATTTTAATTTCAACGATCAGCAATAACCAGCAGACCGCTATGATGATTTCGCTCGGCGGACTGATGCTGCCGACGATTATTTTATCGGGATACATTTTCCCGATTGAAAATATGCCTATAGTTTTGCAGATAATCAGCAACGCCGTTCCTGCAAGATGGTTCATAGCAATCGTTAAAGGAATAATGCTGAAAGGCAGCAGCTTCGGATATATTATGAAAGAAACATTTGTGCTAATAGGTATGGCAGTATTTTTTATCTTCCTCAGCATTATTAAATTCAAAACGAGGCTGGAATAATATATGAGAATAATAAGGTTTATATTGAAAAAAGAATTCCTGCAGATATTCCGCAACAAGGCTATGATACCTTTAATCTTTTTTATGCCTTTGGTACAGCTGCTTATCCTGTCTAATGCCGCCACGTATGAAATCAAGAATATAAAATTTTCAGTTGTGGATTTTGACCAGAGCAAGTTTTCAAGAGAGCTGATTTCAAAATTCACTTCGACCGGATATTTTATTTTAACCGAAAATTCATTTTCCGTTGCTGAAGCAGAAGAAGGATTTAAAAAGAATACTACGAAATTAGTTTTAAATATACCTGAGGATTTTGAAAAAGATTACAGAAAAAACGGCACAGCGAAAATTCACGCAATCATAAACGCCGAAGACGGCTCGGCAGCGGGAATAATAAATAATTACACGATGAATATTGTTCAGCAGTTTGCAGGCGGAGTGAAAACAGAATGGTCGGGTATTGCTGCTTTGGATAATTCCCCTGTGATAAATATAAATTATTCCAACTGGTTCAATCCCGAACTCGATTATAAAACCTATATGGTGCCGGGAATCCTTGTGGCACTTGTATCTATGATAGGTATGTTTTTAACGGGAATGAATATAGTCAGGGAAAAAGAAATAGGAACAATAGAACAGCTCAACGTAACCCCGATTAAAAAAATGCATTTCATAATCGGCAAGCTTCTGCCTTTCTGGATAATCGGAATATTCGAACTTGCTTTTGGCACTACTCTCGGTATGCTTATATTTAATATTCCAATGCTCGGCAGTCCGTTTTTAATTTTATTGGTCGCATCCATCTATCTTCTTGTTATACTCGGAATGGGATTGTTCATTTCAACATTCACAAACACGCAGCAGCAGGCGATGTTTATTGCCTGGTTTTTTCTTGTCATATTTATGCTTATGGGCGGAATATTCACTCCCGTCGAGAGCATGCCCGACTGGGCGCAGAAAGTTACATTCTTCAATCCTATCTCTCACTTTAGCCGTACTTTGAGAATGATTATGCTCAAAGGCAGTGGGTTCTATGACGTCCTGAATACAATTTATGTCCTTGCTGGCTATGCCGCAGTGATGCTTACTTTCGCTATATTCAGGTACAAGAAAGTTGAAGGGTAAAAAATTTATATTTCGTTTTCTTGTAAAAAAGATTGGAATTTAACTGCACACAAAAATTATAAATCATTAAATTTAATTTCTCTTGACATTATTTGAAAAGATTTTTAATTTGAATTAATAAATTACCGGGTCTATGAAAAAGTTTACATTTTTCATTATAGCTATTCTATTCTTTATCATTGTACATTGCACATTGAAAACTGAAAATTGTATGTGCCAGTGGTATCAAATCACTCTTCCTGTATCAGGCATAGTTGATAAAATGCAATTCATAAATCAAAATTCAGGATGGGCTACTGTATATCAAAATAGTTATGTTTATGCTCTGATAAGAACAACTAACAAAGGACTAAATTGGACTATAATTTATTCTGACTCTGCAAAAGTAAAAAAATTTCAATTTATAAACGATACTATAGGTTATTCAACCGGTAAATCGAACGGAAATTATTTAATTTCTAAGACAACAAATAAAGGATATAACTGGACAATAATAAGAAGTTCAGTTTCTGATGTAGATAATGGATTTTATATGATAAATAAAGATACTGGATGGGTAAGTATATTTAGATATCCGAATAGTTATATACTAAGAACAAATAATGGATTTCAGACTCTTGATGAAATTTCTACAGGGTTTGGAAATGGACCATCAACATTATATTTCTTTAAAGAAAAATATAATGGAGAATATTGTGGATACGTTTTAAACCCGTTAAATTTATACAAGACAACAAACAGTGGATATAACTGGCAATATATTTCCTGTAATGAAGACGGTAATACAAAAAGTTTTAGTTTTATTAATAAGGATACAGGATGGGTGGTTTTTAATTCCTCAACCGGAAATAATTCGAAGATATTGTTTACAACAAACAGCGGGATAAACTGGACATTGCAATATAGTTATCCAATGTTTTACGGTTTAGGTAATTTACAGGCATTGAACAAAAATATAATATATTGCGGTGCAATTCTGTTTTATAACATAATTTTGAAAACAACAAATTCGGGGTTAAATTGGGGAAGTCAAACAAGTCAAATAAATTCAAATGATAATTTATATTTAGTGGATACTGCGTTGGGTTTTTCCTGGTCAAATAGTGAAGTAGCGAGAACGTATAATGGGGGAGGTATAATTAATTCAATCGTAAATATATCTGATAGTAAATTAAACTCATATCTTTTAAAACAGAACTATCCAAACCCTTTTAACCCTGTAACCCAAATAAATTTCGAACTTCCAAAAGATGGGAGAGTAAAACTCGTAATTTACGACATACTTGGAAGAGAAATAAATACCCTCGTTAACGAATTAAAACAAGCAGGTCGTTATACTGTAGAATTTAATGGAACGCAGTATGCAAGCGGTATTTATTTCTATAGAATACAGGTTGAGGACGGAAAGAGCTTTACTTCTGTAAAGAAAATGGTTTTGTTAAAATAAAAATATCTGATATCAATAATAATTTTTATAAAGACTACAAGAAATCGTAGTCTTTTTTTTATTAGATTATTTTTGATTTGAATTTTATTTATTTTACTAAAATTAATAAAAACAATATGAATTACGGAATAACAAAAACAATAGAGCTTTCTTACGAGCAGGCAATCGAAAAGGTAACCGAAGAATTAAAGAAAGAAGGCTTCGGCGTGCTGACTACGATTGATGTGAAAGAAACTCTGAAGAAGAAACTTGATGTGGATTTTCAGAAATACATTATTCTCGGTGCCTGCAATCCGCCCTTTGCTTATGAAGCCCTGAAAGCCGAAGAGCAAATTGGACTTCTGCTGCCATGCAATTTCATAATTTATGAAAAAGAAGGAAAGACATTTGTGTCAGCTTTCAATCCTTCTGTAATTTCTTCAATTTCGAATAATGAGAAGCTGAAAGAAATTTCTGTAAAGTTAAATGAGAAAATAAATAAGGTATTAGATAGTATATAA
>PMIW01000237.1 GCA_003158365.1 Ignavibacteriota bacterium
CGGAGTGTATTTTTATAAATTGATGGCAGGAGATTTTACGGAAACAAAAAAAATGGTACTAATCAAATAAACAGAATTAACTTCAGAGTTTTCGGAAAATATTTCTGATTTGAAATTATAAAATTTATTATTATTTTCAGATAAATCAATATTCTATTATAATTATCCTTACTTATACGGGTTTGGAATCAACAAATCCGCAACTGATACTTCCAGACAGATTGATTTATAAATTGATTTTTCTTTATCATTAAATCCAAATTTTTAAAAGGCTATCTGAAAGCCAAAAAACGGGGGTAAAGTTATGAAAAAAGCAAAAACAATTAACTTTGTTATTGTGATTTTGATTTTTGTATTTCTCGGGTTAAATTTTGTCGATTTAGACCAGGGTTATATAAATAAGTTCGGATATAATTCCATTTGCGTTTCAAAAAATGGTTATCCGCAGGTAGACAAATTCGACGCATCCCAGTTTGATTTCCGTAATGGAAAGTTTTATGTTGAGGCAAAATCTTCATTTTGCATAAGGGCAATATTGCCTGACGGGAAAACATACAGAGACTTGCTTACGAATTTTACCAGTACCCGCTCTGATTATGCACCAGAGGATGCGCTTGAAAACATGGTCTGGAGAATATTTGCTTCACACGACCAGAACGGAAAGAAATTATTTGAGAACTGGCCTCCTTCGCCGTCAGATATGAACAAAGAGGTTACTTACATGACAAGCGATAAAGAACTGGCATTTTTCACTTTTAGTTTGCAGCAAGGAGCTGCTGCACTTGACTGGAAGACATCAGGGGTAGACTGGAAAGAAGATGCAAACAATTTAAGATTGCTTGTTAGCAGATGGCTCGATAATGCAAAGCCCGGCTGGCAGCTTTATATTGTGCATACTGTCGGTTATCAGGAAGTGCATCGTGGAAATGAAAGGTTTATTGTGGACGACCCGCTTATTACAGCGATTGTGGAAGTTAAGTAATTTTGATGTAAAACCGCATTGTTGTAATATTAACCTTGTATAATCATTATCTTATTTCCGACTGTTTTAATCGGATATTTACATCTTTTTATGCTTTTTTGGGTATCCGATTTAGTCCATTTTGATTATATTTGTATATTAATAAACTAATGACTCTCAGTAGGTTTTAAACCCTGTGCATTATAAAATTTTTAAAAAAATCTTTTCTAATAAAGTTTTTCAACTAAGGAGGAAGTGTTATGTATAATTTTGTTTCTTTAAACGTAAAATGTCCCATCTGCGGTCACTCTTTTATGGATGAAGAGCATCTTGTTGATAACGAGCCGAGTATAAAATTAAATATAAAAATTGCAGCGAAAGACGGGTTCATTAACCTTAGTTCGATTTACGGAAGTTATAATTACGTGTGCAACGTGGATACACCGAACAATGACATTGCCGAGTTTACCTGTCCTCACTGCCACGAAGAACTTCACAGCAATATCGAATGCAAGGTCTGCAAAGCCCCGATGGTTCCTTTCTATCTTGATATGGGCGGAATAGTGAGCGTATGTTCGAGAGCAGGATGTAAAAATCACACAGTTGAATTCAATGACCTGACTCATGCTCTTACGAAGTTTTACCAGGAATACGGATTCATAAGGGAAACCACCGATGAAGAAAAAGAATTTGCTGAGCTTCCCGCGCCCGAAAAAGATGAAACACTGGAAATACTGGAAACAGGAACTTTTCTTCAGGCATACTGTCCGGAATGCAAGAGGAGCCTGATTGATGCGGATATGCTGAGATTGAAAATAGTAAACGATAAAAAAGAAGTCGGCAGTGTAATGCTTAGTCCTTATCTTAATGTGTTCTCTTCGAAATCAACCATTTTCCTGACAGAAGGAAAGCCGGTCATAGACTTAAAATGCTTTCATTGTGATGCAAGCCTTATGAAAAAAGATAAAAAATGCGAAACCTGCGGTTCACCTGTTGCAAGGATAGCTCTGGGTGCAAGGTCGAAGCTGATAGATTTTTATATCTGCTCGAAAAAAGGATGCAGGTGGCACGGCTTGAGTGAAGATGATATCAATGAAATAAAGCTTGAAGACAGCCTGGAATGGTAGAGCATTTAATGATAAATGTTAAATGTTAAATTATTCAAAAATTAAATTTACGAAATTAATATAAATAAATATATATGTTCCAGATAATCAGGAAACAAGAAATGGCAAAGGGTTCTATAATACGCTTTGACATTACTGCGCCCAAGATTGCTTCGAAAGCTAAGGCAGGTCAATTTGTTATCGTGAGAATCAATGAAACAGGCGAGCGTATTCCGCTTACAGTTGCGGATAAAGATGAATTTGCAGGCACAATAACGCTGGTTTTCCAGGTAGTGGGAAAAACAACAGCATTGATGAGGTCATTGAAGGAAGGCGATTTAATCAGGGATGTTGTCGGTCCTCTCGGAAAGGCTGCCGATGTTGAAAAAATAGGTACTGTAGTTATGGTAGGAGGCGGAACGGGTGTTGCGATTTTGCACCACGTTACCAAAGCATTCAAGGAGGTAGGAAATTATGTAATCGGAATAATCGGAGCCAAGGAAAAAGATTTGATTATACTCGAAGATGAAATGAGAGCGATGTGCGATGAGCTTATAGTTACAACCGATGACGGAAGCTGGGGTGAAAGAGGATTTGTAACACAGCCCTTGCAGAAATATCTCGGAGAGAGGTATGACATAAAGCTTTGTTATGCAATCGGTCCGATAATAATGATGAAGAATGTATGCAACCTAACAAAAAAATATAAACTACCTACAATGGTCAGCCTGAATCCTGTCATGATAGACGGAACCGGAATGTGCGGAGGATGCAGGGTTACGGTAGATAACAAAACACAGTTCTGCTGTGTTGACGGTCCTGATTTTGACGGACACCTTGTAGATTTTGATGAGCTTGAAAAAAGAAACAGCATTTACATGAAAGACGAGAAAGATTCTTTACTGTTTTCAATCAGATAATTAAAAAATAAATTTAAATTATTATGTTCGAACAGGATATTAAATATCTAAAATTTAAAACTTATTTAAACACTTACTGCCCTCACTGCAGAAATACATTTAATGTAGAGAAAAAAGATTCGAAATCGCTTGATTTCAAAGCTATATACAAAGGACAGGAAATAGATTTAAGATTAAGTCCGTTTCTGGACGTATTCGACGTCGAAGCATCGGTACCAATTGCAGAAGGCGACATGGTCGAGGATTTTTTGTGTCCAAGATGCAAGAAATCGCTGATTAGCCAGGAAGTACCATGCGGGGAGTGCGGTTCACCTGTTGCAGAGTTGATTATAGCGGTATATTCAAAACTGATTCCGTTTTATGTATGCATGAGGCATAAATGTAAATGGCACGGTTTAACGAAAGCAGATGAAAACAAGATTAAATTAAAAATCCCGCGCCAGGAAATGCCGGAGCAGGACCAGAAGCTGAGGGTTGCAAACTACGGTGAAGTGCCATATGGTTTTACATCCGAGCTTGCGGCACTCGAAGCAGGAAGATGTCTTCAGTGTAAGAATCCCAAATGTGTTGACGGATGTCCCGTAAATATTGATATACCGAATTTTGTCAGGCTGATAGCGGATGAAAAATTCGATGAAGCGGCTAAAAAAATAAAAGAGCGAAATATACTGCCTGCAATCTGCGGAAGGGTTTGCCCTCAGGAATCGCAGTGCGAACAGCTTTGCATACTCGGATTAAGGGATAAGCCTGTGGCAATAGGAAACCTCGAAAGGTTTGTTGCCGACTTCGAAAGAAAAATGGATCTTGTAAGAGTGCCTTCAATTAAGACAAGATTAAATAAAAAAATAGCGATAGTAGGTTCGGGTCCAGCTGGATTAACCGTAGCGGCTGACCTTCAGCAGCTCGGTTACCAGGTTACGATTTACGAAGCCCTGCACGAAACAGGCGGGGTGCTGGTTTACGGCATTCCAGAATTCAGGCTTCCGAAATCGATTGTATCATTTGAAATAGATTACCTGAAAAAGCTCGGAGTAAGATTTGAATTAAACCATGTTATAGGAAGAACAATTACAATCGATGAACTGCTCGAGCATTTCAGCGCAGTGTTTATAGGTGTTGGTGCAGGACTGCCGACATTTATGAATATAGAGAATGAAAGTCTTGGAAATGTATTTTCATCGAATGAGTACCTTACGAGAATGAATTTAATGAAAGCATATAAATTCCCCGAGTATGATACACCCAAGCCGAGGGGAAATAAAGTTGTAGTAATAGGCGGCGGAAACGTCGCAATGGATTCAGCAAGAACGGCTATCAGAACGGGTTCAAGTGAAGTGACGATTGTTTACAGGCGTTCAAGGCAGGAACTTCCTGCACGTCACGAAGAGGTAAGGCACGCTGAAGAAGAGGGGATAAAATTCATGCTGCTGACCAATCCTGTTAAGTATATAGGAAACGACCAGAAGATGTTAAAGGGAATGGAATGCATACGAATGAAACTCGGAGAACCTGATGCGTCGGGAAGAAGGAGACCCGTTGCAATAGACGGTTCCAATTTTATTCTGGAAACAGACCTTGCTGTAGTGGCAATCGGTACGGGTCCAAACCCTGTTATATTCCAGACTACCCCTGATTTGAAGAGAAATAAATGGGGTTATCTTGAAGTAAATCCCGAAACGATGGAGACATCGAAGGAATTTGTTTATGCAGGCGGAGATATAGTAACCGGTTCGGCGACAGTAATACTGGCAATGGGTGCAGGAAGAATTGCAGCTAATGCAATACATAAAAAATTATCGGAAGCAGCGTAATTTCGTTTTTTATAAAATGGATTACATTGAAAAAGATAGTGTTAGAAGGATTTAAAATACGTTAATAATATTTATTCATATTCTGAAATATCCTTCCTATCTGGGGAACAATCATATTTATAAAAATTCTGAATTTCAATTTTGATATTTAATATTACATTTTTAACATAATAACCAATAAGATATGCGAATCAATAGAATAAGCAGAAAAGATGCCGTCAAGGAAATTGATGACACTGTTGATGTTAAATTACTTGACACTCTGATTAAGAAATACAAAGGCAGAAAGGGGAACCTGATTCCGCTTTTGCAGGGTGCGCAGAGCATTTTCGGCTACATACCGAAAAAAGTTTTTGAAAAAATATCTGAGGAAACAGGATTAAAAATAAACGACATGTACGGTGTAGCTACGTTTTATGCGCAGTTCAGGTTGAATCCCGTCGGAAAGCACGTTGTACGTGTTTGCCACGGTACAGCCTGCCACGTGCAGGGTGCAACTGCTATATCGGATGAGCTGATAGGATTTCTAGGAATCAAAGACGGTGAAACCACGCCTGACAGGGTATTCACACTCGAAACTGTTGCATGTCTCGGATGCTGCTCGCTTGCACCTGTAATGATGATTGGCGACGAGACTTACGGAAAGCTGAACAAGAAAAAGACTGTCGATGTGATTAAAGAAATCAAGCGCAAAGAATCACTTGCAGCAAAGGAAAAACTGACAGATAATATTTCCAAAAATTAATTAAATATTTTTATACTAATAAGAAAATAAATTTTATACGTAATGGAAAAAGCACAAGTAATCGTCGGACTGGGCAGCTGCGGACTCGCAGCAGGAGCGGGAAAAGTCTATGACGCGATAGCGAGAATAAAAGAAGCGGATAATCTTGATTTTGAACTGAAGAAAACAAGCTGTATAGGAATGTGTTTCAGGGAACCTCTGGTTGAAATTATAGATGAGACAGGTTCCTATCTTTACGGTGATGTGGATGTAAAGAAAATTGACGAAATAATAGACAAGCATATTGTAAATTTTTCACCTATCCGGGAATATATTGTTAAGTCTGATAAGTTTGAATCTCCTTATAAGGAATATTTTGACGGACAGGTAAAAATCACATTGAGAAACTGCGGTTTTATAGACCCTGAATCAATAGATGAATATGAATCCAGAAAAGGTTATCATGCAATTAAAAAAATTGCGAACGAAAAAATATCCGTCCACGATGTAATTAAGACCGTACTCGACTCGGGTTTAAGAGGCAGAGGGGGCGGGGGATTCCCGACAGGATTGAAATGGAGATTTGCAAACAACAACCGCAATGATGAAAAGTACATAATCTGCAATGCTGACGAAGGCGACCCGGGTGCATTCATGGACAGGTCTGTGCTCGAAGGTGACCCGCATTCCGTTCTCGAGGGAATGATAATCGGTGCTTATGCAATTGGTGCATCGTTCGGTTATATTTACTGCCGTGCAGAATATCCGCTTGCGGTAAAACGTCTGAACATTGCAATCGGACAGGCAAGAGAAAGAGGATATCTGGGAACGGATATACTCGGAATAGAAGGATTCAATTTTGATGTTGCGGTAAAAGAAGGCGCGGGAGCATTTGTGTGCGGTGAAGAAACAGCACTCATTGCCTCTATAGAAGGTGAACGCGGAATGCCGCGTAAACGTCCTCCGTTTCCTGCAGTTTCGGGATTATGGAGAAAACCCACTAATATAAATAACGTTGAAACATACGCAAATATTCCGTGGATAATCATTAACGGTGCTGATGCTTATGCAAAATACGGAACGGAAAAAAGCAAGGGTACAAAAGTTTTTGCTTTGACGGGAAAGATTAAGAACGGCGGACTTGTTGAAGTTCCGATGGGAATTACAATCAAAGAAATTATTTATAAGCTTGGCGGCGGAATAATCGGAGACAAGAAATTCAAGGGTGTTCAGCTCGGAGGACCTTCCGGCGGATGCATTCCCGAATACATGTCGCACACGATTGTTGATTACGATTCTGTCAATGCAACGGGCGCTATCATGGGTTCGGGCGGTATGGTTGTTATGGATGAAACAACCTGCATGGTAGATATTGCAAGGTTCTTCCTCGATTTCACGCAGAAAGAATCCTGCGGTAAGTGCACGTTCTGCCGCATAGGAACAAAACGCATGCTGGAAATTTTAACAAGGATAACAGAAGGCGAAGGCAAGGAAGGCGATATAGAAAGACTCGAAGAGCTTTCGATTCAGATTAAGGACGGTTCGCTGTGCGGACTCGGTCAGACTGCACCAAATCCGGTTCTAACGACAATCAAGTATTTCAGAGATGAATATGAAGCACATATAAGAGACAAAAAATGTCCTGCATTGAATTGCAAAAAACTTCTTACATACGAAATCATTCCCGAGAAATGCACGGGATGCATGGTTTGCAAGAGGGGATGCCCGACGCAGGCAATAGAAGGCGAAAGAAAAGCTGTACATTTTATACATCAGGACCTCTGCATAAAATGCGGTGATTGTTATTCCAAATGCAAGTTTGATTCTATAAAAGTTTATTAGACAAAGGAAATTAAAAGATTATGAATTCATTAAATATTATACTCAACGGTAAAATAGTAAAAGGGAATAAAGGTGAAACGATTTTACTTCTTGCAAAAAGGCATGGTATAGAAATACCGACATTGTGCAATGATAACAGGCTGGAACCGTTTTCCTCGTGCTATGTATGCGTTGTAGAAGTAGAAGGCATGCGCGGATTGCAGCCTGCCTGCTCGACTAAAATTAT
>PMIW01000170.1 GCA_003158365.1 Ignavibacteriota bacterium
GTCAATATGCGCATTATGACGCGCATGGGCAAAGGCGTACTTGATGTTCTGGGAAATGGAGATTTCGTGCCGTGTCTTCATTCTGTAGGAATGCCGCTTGAAAAGGGACAGAAAGATGTTCCATGGCCATGCAATTCGGATAACAAATATATAGTGCATTTTCCGGAAGAGCATAAAATCTGGTCTTTTGGAAGCGGCTACGGCGGAAATGCACTTCTTGGGAAGAAATGTTTTTCCCTTCGTATAGCATCAGTAATGGCGAGGGAAGAGGGCTGGATGGCCGAACACATGCTTATCCTTGGAATCACATCTCCGGAAGGACAGAAAAAATATATGGCGGCGGCTTTTCCAAGCGCATGTGGCAAGACAAATTTAGCCATGCTTATCCCTACCATACCCGGATGGAAAGTGGAATGCGTGGGCGATGATATTGCCTGGATGAAATTCGGACCCGACGGAAGGCTCTATGCAATAAATCCTGAATACGGATTCTTCGGAGTCGCTCCGGGAACCTCTATGAAGACAAATGCAAACGCAATGCTATCCTGTGAAAAAAATTCCATATTCACTAACGTTGCTTTCACTGATGACGGTGATGTATGGTGGGAAGGAATGACGGACGAAAAACCTGCGCACTTAATTGACTGGAATAAAAAAGACTGGACTCCCGATTGCGGAAGACTGTCTTCGCATCCCAATGCACGTTTCACGGCGCCTGCGAGTCAGTGCCCCGTAATTGATTCAAATTGGGAAAATCCCAAAGGCGTTCCGATTTCAGCATTCCTTTTCGGCGGAAGGCGCGCAAGCGTTGTACCTCTCGTAAACGAAGCCTATGACTGGAATCACGGAGTATATCTCGGTTCGGCAGCAGCATCCGAAACCACCGCAGCAGCGGCAGGCAAGGTCGGACAGCTCCGCCACGACCCGTTTGCAATGCTTCCTTTCTGCGGATATCACATGGGCGATTACTTCGGTCACTGGATTCAGATTGGAAAAATGTCAACTCACGATAAACTCCCGAAAATTTATTTCGTCAACTGGTTCAGAAAAGATGAAAACGGAAAATTTATGTGGCCCGGATATGGCGATAATATGAGAGTTTTGATTTGGATTTATAACAGGGTTGCCGGAACGGGAAAAGCAATAGATACGCCAATCGGCAGGATGCCCGCTGAAAATGAAATTGATGTTGCGGGAATCAATATCACTCCCGAAAACGTGAAAAAATTATTCGCACTTAAAAATGAAGACTGGCTCGGCGAAATAAACGAAATGAGAGAGTATTACAAAAAATTCGGCGACCGCCTCCCGAAAGAACTCTCCGCCGAACTGGATAAAATCGAAGCAAGATTGAAGAAGTAGCGCTCTTTGTCATCCCGTTATGTCTTAGAACGGGATCGCTCTGTCATTCCAGCGGGGTACCCTTTGGGTCAAGCTGGAAACGTTCTGTGTTCAGTTGTAAATCCGCCGTGGTGGACGAAGCTAATCCAGTAGTAATGCATAGAAAATTAAAGTCATAAATAATCAAATCGCCTGAGAGAAATCCCGGGCGATTTTTTTATAAAATTATAAACACACTCCCTCGTTACCAAGCACCGGTCGAAGATCCGCCGCGGCGAACAACACGTTTACCGTTTCCTACCTCCCAATCGAAAATTCCCACGGGTCCTTTTCTCCGTGATATGCTTTTATCTTATATTTCCCGGTTTTCTTAACCCGAATTGTGCAATTGATGTGTTTCGTACCCGAGCAGTCGCCGATTTCAATGTATTCATCAGTCCAAATGTCGTTTGATTTTACTTCTGTCATATAATCCCATTCGTATTTCCCGTCGGACATTCTGTATTCCGTTCTGTGCACAATAAGCTCCACATTTATCTCCGGACGGCTTAGCACAATTTCTTTTCCAGCAGAGTCAATATTAATCATCTCAATAATGTAGCTGCGGTCGCGGTATCCCGGACTTATTTTCAACCTGTAAAGTTCATATTCTGATACATCCGCCGGATTTAATGTTTCCTCTACCTTATCCAGACTCATAAAAGTTATTATGTTCTGCGGATAACAGAATATAGGAAGTAAAAAAAAGTAAAATAATAATTTTAACATAGAATTGGATTCGTTTATTTTTAAACCGCGAATTTAACATATTGTTCCGAAGAATTTAAATGGCAGAAGCCGGAAGTTAGAAGAATAATCAATGAGTTAATACTGAATTTTAACATAGAATTTATTAACTTATAGTGAAAGAGTTATTCAAACACAAACATAATTATATAATTTTGAAGACCATAATTCTCTTTTTGTTTTTCTTTCTTTTTTTCGGAGCAATTTCTTTGCAGGCGCAGTCGGAAAGAGATTCAGCCGACCTTGTGCTGGAACTTAAGGTGCTTCCGAATTTTCCAATCGGATATGCTAACTGCTTTCAGGGTGTAGTATCTGAAGTAATTAAAGGCAAAATGCCTGACGAATACCTCGCCATTACGGTTCTTGCAGGGGATACGACTTATGAAAGGATTTTCAATAAAGACCCCGAAAGAAATACTATCGAAATCGGATTTAAAAAAAACAAAACAGGCGAACAGTACAGCCACGCCTACATTACGGGATTCGTGGATAAAAAGCGCACATCCTGGAAAATCATATATGCAAAGATTAAAAAAGAAGAAGAATAGTTCATTTTTTCTTCAGGTTTTTCAGTAATACTCCTGCGTAAGCTCCTGCGAGGGAAATTACAAGGGATATAGCTGAATCGAATCTGTAGCTGACTAAAAAATTCAGCGAAGTAATGCAAAGTCCTATAATAAGGGCTAATATCCATGCATTTCTTCCTGCAAATAGTCCAAGTATAAACGATGATATAAATATCAGTCCGACTGTAATTCCTGTATCATTCCAGTGAGGCCGTGTATCAATCCATCCGATTATTAA
>PMIW01000130.1 GCA_003158365.1 Ignavibacteriota bacterium
ACAAAAGGAAAGAAAATTAAAATTATAAACTTTGAAAAGCTGGTGAAAATAAGCAAATTAAACGATTGATATTTTAGTAATGATAAAACAAAAATCCGACGAACTTCAGAAAATTGCATTAAGGGTCAGGGAAAGAATAATCCGCATGTCCACGAACGGAGGAAGCTTTATCGGGGCTTCGTTTTCCTGCGTGGATTTTATTGTTTATATTTACAAAGAGTTTATGAATATAAATAAGTACAATCTGAATGACCCTAACCGCGATTATTTCTTTCTTTCAAAGGGTCACGATGTGCCCGCCCTATATGCGCTTTTTGTTGAACTTGGATTTTTGGCAGAAGAGAGACTGAAAAATCACCTTAAGGTTGACGATTTTATTTACTGGCATCCGAATGTAAATATTCCCGGAATAGAATTTCATTCGGGTTCGCTCGGACACCTGCTGAGTATTGCTATCGGGGTTGCTATCGACTGCAAGTTAAGACAATCAAAAAATAAAATTATCGTTGTTCTTGGTGACGGAGAATTGAATGAAGGCTCTAACTGGGAAGCGGCACTTGTGGCGGCATCGAGAAAACTGGATAATATTATTGCGGTTGTTGACAGGAATAAATTTCAGGCAAATGCAGAAACGGAAGACATAATAAAACTCGAACCACTTGCGGATAAATTCAAGGCATTCGGCTGGAGCGTGAAAAAAGTTGACGGACACGACTTCAAAGAATTAAAAAAAGTGTTTTCAAGATTTCCGATTGTAAACGGAAGACCCAATCTTATAATCGCAAATACAATCCGCGGAAAAGGTCTGCCATCTATAGAATCCCGCGCCGATAAATGGTTTGCAAACTTTACCGACGAAGAAGCAGAAATGCTGATAGAGGAATTAAGAGCAACCGCAAAAGATAAAATGAAATTTGAAATTTAGAACATTCTTTTGATAATATATTTCTCTCAAATTAATTAATTATTTTTCATATATTGTATATATATTGGAATTGATAACAAATTGTCTCTTTCAAAGCATTGTAAGCTTTCCGAAATATATTTTATAATTAAAAAATTAACTGTTATGAAAAAGTTTTATTATAAAGTATTTGTTTTGGCTCTAATCTTCTTTATTATATATTCTTTCAAAGTGTTTCCCCAGGATTCTGTTAAAGTAAATTCATTTGAAGATTCTCCGGTTAAAAAAGGGAGCTGGGCGATAGTGTTTGAATTGGGAACATTGCTTAGAGGTAATTCAAATAGTAGTCCTGAATCGATTGAAGGTTATCATTTATTATTGAAATACCAAATTAGTAAAATATCGGCAATTCGGTTTAACTTAGGATTTAATGGAGTCTCAGATAAAGAAGTATTATTTGATAGTTATGATAATAAATCGTACAACATTCAATCAAGTATAAATATACAGATATTTATTTCACAAAAATATTTTGCGAAACCTTTTTTATCTATTGGTCCTTATTTTAATCAAAAGTATACAAAATATAGAGTGTCAAATAATGTATACAATAATTATAATTTTTGGGATATTGGATTGATGAGTACTATTGGTGCTGAGGTATTTATTTATAAAAGTGTTGGTATTATAGGTGAATACATTCTTAAGGCTACTATTGGGAAAAGATACACAATTAATACAGATGAATATGAAGGAGAAAGTGATTATAACAGAAATAAAGTCCGAGCAAATACAACGAGATTCGGGGTATCATTTTATTTTTAATTATTAAAAAATTATGCATTATGATTACAAATAAATTAAAAACAATATTAGTTTTCCTGTTTATATTATTTACAAATTTATCATTTTCGCAAACATTGGACAGTATAATAACAAGTAACAATAAATTTTTGAAAAAAGGAAATTTTGCAATTGTGTTTGAGCTGGGCAAAGTAATTAACCAAAATTCTTTTTTTGAAAGTTATAATTTTCTTGCAAAATATCATATTAGTGATAATATGGCAATACGATTAAATTTTAAAATTGGCGGCGGTGACTATGATGAAAATTATTATTCTCCTATTCTGAATGATTTGTCATCATACGACATTGAATCCAGTCTTAACATCCAGTATTATTTATCCAGAAGAAATTTTGTAAAACCTTTTTTATCTGTAGGACCTACATATTCAAAAAACCACAATTATCGACCTGAAAAAGGAAAAGCATTTTATTGGTACGATGATTGGAGTTTGGGAATTATGTTAACACTGGGAACAGAAATTTTTATTTATGATAATATTGGCATAATAGGTGAATATGTGATAAAAGGCAGTTATAAAAAATCGATTTATCAAAACTACAATAGCTATGAATTACTTGAATCAGATAATAAAATAATCACTTTCTCCGCCAACACTGCCCGCCTGGGTTTTTCGGTTTATTTTTAATTATAAAAAAATCGTTCCCAACGGGGACGCTGAGAACGATTATATTAAATTTCCTTTTTTACTTTCTAACCTTTAAACCGCTCTATATATTTCTTCACTTCTTTATACTGGCTTTCTCCGTCGAGTCCTGCCTGTTTCAGTACTGCTTCCGCCTGACCGCTTCCGAGATACCTGCCGTTTTTAAACGGGTGAAGAATATTTTTTCTTTCCTTGAATCCTGTAATCCATCTGAGCATAGTCGGTTTTGTGAATCCTGTTATACCGAATGCACTCTGTGCAATTGCTTCCGGATAGATTTCATCTCTTTTTTCTGCTGGAAGCAGGTTAAAGAGCGATGTACTTGCCACTNNGATGTGCTTGCTACATAGAATACATTTATATTGTATCCTTCTTTATCAAGTCTCGGCAGGACTTTATTTACGAATTCAATTGTAACACCCGATTCCTGAAGTATAATATTTCCGTCGAGTTTCTTTTTCGGGTCTGCTTTCCTCAATGCATAAACTCCCGTTACTGCATCAGTTGCAGGTGCAAGGTTCATTGCTTTTCTGTCCGCGATTACTTCGTTCGGTCTTGTTACGAACGGGGAAAGCACTGCAGGTCTTTTCTTTAATCCTGCAATAACCAACGGCCATACTTCGCCCGGTTCCCACGGAGTAAGAGTAATCATCGTACCTTTCGGGAAATTTCCTTCGAGTAACTGTAAGCATTGCGGGTCTGCGTGCGTAGGTCCGTCTTCACCTGTTTTTAATCCTGCATGTGCATTGATTAATATCCACGTGTGCTGATGACCGCCGAATGCTTCCACCCTGCTTTGTTCTCCGATTCCGTGCAGTCTTGCGTCGGTGTGTTCCATTGCGGAAATGAATGCTCCGTATGAAGAACTTGCACCGATATTTTTTCCGTATGCTCCGACTCCTGCCATCATTGCTCCCATTGCATCTTCACAGATTCCACCGATTGAAAGAATTCTCGAGCCGGGATTATCGATTGAATCGAAGAATCCTCCCGGGAATCCGTCGTCGAGAAGATTTACGCTTGTCGAGCCGAGTAAATCCGCGGCAACTCCGAGGAATGCACCGTTAGTAAGTTTGTTTAAATAACCGAGTGATGAACCGAGTGCGGCACGTATTGTTGTTGTTACACCGGGATTTAATTTAAGTTCGTGCGGCGTTACTTTTTCATCGACTTTGCTGTCCTTGTACAGATTTTGAAGTTGAGTACCGTTTTCTCTCGGCGTTCTGTTGAGTGATTTTAATCTTGCCTTTGATTCAGCAAGAGCATCTGCAAAGAATGCAAGGTCTTTGTTCTTTGAAATTACATCTCTGATAACGAGCATAGTTTCCCAGAAAGTTTTTTCTATATTGATTGCATTCCAGTCGCCGTCAAAAGTCGGAACCATTGCGCCGAATTCGTTTTTCAATTCGCTTGTCGGTTTAGCTTCGAATCTTGGTACTTTCACGCTGAATGCATTTTCAAATTCTTCCATGAATTTGTAATATTCAGGCGAGCAGAATTTATGTCCTGCACCGTGGGAGCCTTTTCCTTCTATGCCGTATTTCCATCCTTTTATTGTGCGGTAAACAATTGCAGTCGGCATTTTATTGTCGATTAATTTTGCGAATGCCTGTGCCGCTAATACTTTATTGAAATCTTTTCCATCGTCCACGTAAATTACGTTGAAGTCGTGCAGGTATGTTAGTTCAGCTGGATTCCACTGTACATACTCGCCTTTTAATTCGCCTTCGCGGCAGACTCTGTTGCTGTCTATGGATGCCTGGTTGAAGTCTATGTGCATAATCACATTGTGCAGTCTCATCGCAGATGCGGCTGCAAGTGCTTCTGCAACTCGTCCGGGAGTCATACCGCCTTCGCCTTCGACAACATGAACCTTAGGCGCCGCA
This sequence comes from Ignavibacteriota bacterium, assembly GCA_003158365.1. Classification (GTDB taxonomy): domain Bacteria; phylum Bacteroidota; class Ignavibacteria; order Tepidaquicellales; family Tepidaquicellaceae; genus FEN-1279. Next base: position 4,302 of record PMIW01000130.1, read on the forward strand.
TCGCTGTAATAATCTATTGCTCCGAGCGCAAGTCCGAATGAAGCCGGCACGCCCACACCGCTTGCTCCTGTTGCAATCTTTACGAAAGGTGTTGCGGGGGTAGGGTGTCCGTCGAGTGCTTTCGATTTATATTTTTTAAATAACGGCGTTCCGTTTGTCGGGTTTCTTCTGAATCCGAGAAGGTCTTCGAATCTCAACTGGTTCTTTTCATCCGGCAATTCATTTACTTTAAACGTTCTCATAATTTCGTTGCGGAGTGCATACATCGCGTAGAGTCCCATTGCTTTGTGTCCTGCGGCATATACAACCATGTCGTTTGTATCGAGCATCGGATTTTTCATGTCATAGTCTGCAGTTTTATAGACTATACCCTGAACGAATCTTCCCGAGGAAATTGAGCCTCCCGGGTGACCGCTTGTCGGAACAAAATTATATAATACTCCGCATATCGTTCGGTAAATTAAATCCAGTTTTTCGAATTTTGCAATTTCTTCCTTGCTTACCGCATCGACATTCTGCAGTATGTCGTTAACATCGTAATACTTACCTCTTCTTGGACCAAATGTAAATTCTCTCGGTTTAATGTTTTTTGTGTTCATAAAATTAAGTTATATTATTAAATGTTTATATTAAAAATTAAAATCCAAAGCCGAACCCGGCTGTAAAGGCAAATACAGTTCCAAAGTTCATGTCCGCGTTAAAACTTGCAGGACCAAGCGAAACTGTAGCCCCTGCAATTCCTCTGAAGTGGTCGTCGCCCTTTTGATTAAAGCTGATAGAAGTATTTCCGGTTTTGTAATTTACATCGACACTGTAATTTTCATATTGAAAAGCTCCGTACACTGAGACTACAGGAAATGACTTACTGAATTGAAGATTAACAAATGAAGAATTTGCATCAATAAATTTATTATTGTTGATATCTTTTATCCCGAAACTCTGTAATCCAAACTGAACGGCAATATCGAAAGGCATTTTGGCATAGGCGCCGATATTATGTCTTATTGCACCTCCGAACAATTTAAAAGAACCGTAATCACCAACTTTTATTCCCGGAATTGTTCTGAAAACAATATCCGTACCGAAAATTGTACCTATTCCGATCTGCGGAATTACAAGCGGAACGAATTTTGTGTCTTCGATGCCTCCGATCAGTTCTTTTGTTATTGTTTGTGTTGTTCCACGAATAGTTCCTGTAGCAACAGCAGGCTTTGAATTCCCGAAAACTGTAGGTGCATCTTTTACTGTCCAGTCTATTGTTCTCTTTGCACCCAAAATAGTAGTATCTGTTGAAAATGCCAGATCAAAATACTTATCGTTGTTTTTCATAGTTACGCCGCAGAATTTTACACCTGCGTAAACGTGCGGCAGGATTGGAATTTTGCTGTAACCCGATGGAGTGAATCCTCCGATAAAACCGGAATTAAGATTTGTTCCCAGACCTGTTGTAAACGGGGAAAGATATTTATTGGCATATTCAGTACCGACTTTTTGTAATACCGTTCCTAAATCACCTTGTGCATAAGAAAAATTAAATATACAAAATGACATTACGAGAATTAAAATAATTTTTTTCATACAAAAATAATTTAATTGTTGTGCGGAATAAAATAAAATTACAAATTGTACAATTTAAAGTATAGGTAATTTTGCTATCTTTTCCCCCATTTTTCGATAGCGGTTTGAACTGCTTCAGGAAGTACAGGTTTAGGAATATAATCCATCATACCTGTTTCAAGGCATTTTTCCTTGTCTCCTTTCATTACTGCTGCGGTCATGGCAATTATAACCGGGCATTTTTCTTTCGGAAACATCTTAATTATTTTTTTAGTTGCTTCGAATCCGTCCATCTCGGGCATTTGAATATCCATAAAAATAATATCGTAAGATTTTTTCTTTACTGAATCAACAGCCATCAAACCATTGACAGCGATATCTGTAGTGTATCCGAATCTTTTTAATAATCTGATGGTAACTTTCTGGTTTATCAGGTTATCTTCAACCAGTAATATATTTAACGGAATTTCCTTCGATAAATTAAAATTCAGAGGCTTTTTCTCAAATTCTATTCTTAAATTATTCTTGTCCTGTTTGCCTATAATGGTAAATATGAAATTAGAGCCTTTTCCCGGACTGCTCTCTACACTAATTTTCCCCTTCATCATTTCCACCAGATGCTTGCTTATAATAAGACCTAACCCTGTTCCGCTGTATTTTCTCGTAGAAGAAGAATCCAATTGCATAAACGGCTGAAATAACTGCTGCAATGAGTTTTTTGAAATTCCGATTCCGGTATCCTTTATGCTGAATTGCAATTCAACATTTCCGTTTAAAACGTAAAGTGTTTTGACGTTTATATTTATTTCACCATGCTCTGTATATTTTATGGCGTTACTGATGAGATTGGTTAATATTTGCCTGATTCTTGATGAATCCGTTGTTATTGATTTTGGAACGTCCTCACCGACAGATGTTTTTATTTTAAGTTTTTTTGTATCGGCCATAGGTGCAAATGTGTTAATTAGTTCTTCGATGCATTTTCTAATGTCACACGGATGATTTTCAAGTTTAAGTTTGCCTGATTCTATTTTTGAAAAATCCAGAATATCATTAATCAGTGATAATAATAACTCGCCGCAGCTTTTTATTGTTTCTACATAGTCCAGCTGTTCACTGTTTAATCGGGTGGTAAGTAGTAATTCTGTCATGCCGATTACACCGTTCATCGGGGTCCTGATTTCGTGGCTTATCGTTGCGAGGAACTGTGATTTTATTTTTACGGCAGATTCGGCTTCTTCTTTTGCCTTCTTAAGCTCTTCTTCGAATAGTTTTTTTTGTGATATATCTATCAGGACACCGTGCAGGCCAATGGGTTTATCATTATCTAACTGCAGTTTACTTGTGCTTCTGATATATCTGATATCGCCGTTTTTATCAAATGCGCGGAACTCAAACGGATCAACTATGCCTGAAAGCGATTTTTGAAAACTGGATACAAGTGATTCTATGTCATCGGGATAAACATAATCCGTAAACGGAGTTCCTATTATTTCTTCGACATCATAATTTGCAAACTGTTTAATCAATGGGCTGATGTATGTGAATCTCCCGTCAAGATCCACAGAAAAAATCACTTCCGTAATATTCTCTACCAGTGACCTGTATTTTTCCTCGCTTTGACGCAGTGCAATTTCAATTTCCCTTCGTTTGGTAATGTCATTTACCATAACGAGAATTCCTTCTTTTCCGTCCGGCAGTAATATTTTATTTTCTCTTAAAGCCAGGAAACAATATGAACCGTCCTTTTTTACATTTGTTACAACATGGTCCACTATTTTACCTGATAATATAGTTTTTATATTTTCCTCTACCTCATCAATAAATACTTTTGGCACCAGGTCAGTAACGTGTTTTTTCTTTAATTCTTCTTTTGTGAAACCGAATATATTGCAAACAGCTATATTGCAGTCGATTATTTTCCCTTTTTTATTTTCTATAATTATACCACTGGGAGAGTTATCAAATAAAGTTCTGTATACCGATTCTTTTTTCAGTATTTCTTTGGATGCTCTTTTCCTGTCCTCTTCAATACTTATTGCCGAGGCAACCAGGTTTATTAGTTCAAGATCTTCCTTTGACGGTTTATAGTTTTCCTGAAATACTGCACATAATGAACCAATAGCCTTTCCCCTCCATTTTACGGCCACGCCAATATATGTTTTTAATCCATAAGCAGAGACATTAGGGTCGGTCAGGAAATATTTTGATTTATCCAGTTCATTGACAATATAAGGCTCGTTTTTATTCATTCGAATAACATCATAACAAATATGGCCTTCCGGTGAGTCTTCGGGTTTATAATCGTGTGGAGTATTCCACTGACCTAATGAACAGAGAAGATTTTCTTGAAGATTATTGTATAATGAACAGGTAGCACCGAGCATTTCTCCGCAAATCTTTACAAGCTTATTAATGTTAAGGTCAAAATCCGCACTATAATTTAACACACATTCGTTTATTTTAGCTATTCTATTCAGAGTTTTTGAATTATCCATTGGCCGATTAATGAAATAAAAATAAGGATTTACAAATCTACCTTAATTTTTGAACTTTTTAAAGGAAAAAGTACACATTCTAATTTAAAACAATTCATTTACTGCTTATTTATCCGAATAGAGCTTTAATTAGCCTGTTTTCCGTTCCGCAAAAAGCACATTCTATCGGTTTTGAGAGGTTGTCGGGAACGTTATTTTCCGCTCCGCAGGAAGAGCAGGTAAAAAAAGTTTGCACGATGTTTTTTTTATGGCAATTTTCACAATAAACCTTAAAAGAGCCTTCAGGAATAAAAATTTCATTTTTACAATGCGAGCACTGACCTTTTTTTCCCGAAGGTTTTTCCATATCAACATATTGCAGTTTAAATCCTGTCATTTTTAAAAACATGTCGGCATCCGTGTCTGTCAGATAAGGCAGCCATACCTGTACAAACATTGATAACTTCATTTTGAGATGAACCTGAAGAGGAAGGAGTTCGTGCATTATTGAATATTCGGGATTATCATAAAAATCTTTCATTCCATCTTTTGTAAACTTAATGTAATATCCCGCCATGTGAAAAAATCCCTCAGTATTTACTTTTGATTCGTCGCCAATTTTGTAGTATGTTAAATAATTCTGCAATTCGTTTAATTTTAAACTTTTTTGTTCCCATGATTTATCAAACGCATAATTTGTGCTTGAGTCCGCACATACTTTTATGTATATGTTATATTTTTCTTCATTGTCAATCGAAGGTGGAAGATATTCCGGGTAGGTTTTATAATAAAAATCCCAGAAATAATTCTGAAGCTTATTATGCTCGGATTTATTCCCTGTATTTACCGCATACGCCATTCTATGAGCAAGTTCTATTTTTTTTGCTTTGTAAATTTCTGTTTTCACCGGGTCTTCTTTCCAGAAATCAAGTCCAAGGGTATAATCTATATCGGTGAAAGAGCCGCAATAATCACACACTATATAAGGTGACTTATATTCATTTACTTTCGGAGCACCACAATTAATACATGTAAATTTTTTAATTCTCATGGCAGATAAATAAATTTATTAAAATTATATAAAATATGTTTACATTAAAAGAGTAATCCGGCTATACTATTAGTATCATTTTAAGACTGTGATTTCTCAATATGATACTTCTTTTATTAAAATCTTAAAAACAGCATATTTTTATGACTGCTATTTTATTTTAAGATAATATAAAACAATAATTTATAAAAAAGACCGATTTGCTGTTTTTTTTATTTTTGAGGTACAAAATTTGCAGGGTACTACCCAACAATTAAATTCGGGGGTACACATGTATAAATTTACAGTTTTATTTTTTATTCTCATTTCCATCTTTTGTGCTTCTTTATTAGAGGCGCAACCTTACGGGTGGTATTTACAAACCAGCGGCACAACAAGTAATTTAAATAACGTTAAATTTGTAAATCCTACAACAGGAACCGCAGTAGGTCAAAGCGGAAAAATTTTAAGAACTACAAATTCAGGAACAAACTGGGTTTCACAAACCAGCGGAACAACAAACCATTTATTTGGTGTGTATTTTGTAAGCGATAATACCGGATGGGCAGTTGGTGATATCGGTGTTATTTTAAAAACAACCAATGGCGGCACAAATTGGGTTACTCAGACAAGTAATACTTTTTATCAGTTACGCCAGGTTTATTTTTTCAATGCCAATACCGGGTATATAGTAGCCTGGTATGGTACGGTTTTAAAAACCACAAACGGGGGAACTAACTGGGTTAGTTTAAATACAGGTACCAGTAACAACCTGCTTGGAATTTCTTTTGCAAATTCTAATACAGGTTTTGCAGTAGGATGGTATGGTACTGCAATTAAAACTACCAATGCAGGAACGAACTGGACAATTTTATCGAGCGGTACATTGAGTACACTCGAAGATGTTACTTTCTTTGATCCTCAAACAGGATTAATAGTGGGAGAAAACGGATTAGTCCAAAGAACAACAAACGGAGGCATAAACTGGGCTGCACAGACCAGTGGCACGGGGAACTGGATTTCCGGTATAACCTCTCCCCGCGCAAATTTTGCCACAATGATTGGTGAGCTTGGAACAATACGCACGACTACAAATGCCGGTGTAAACTGGTATTCACAGGTTACCAATACGTCAAACTGGATGAATAAAATCTTTTATGTCGATACGTTAAACGGATGGGCTGTGGGTGATTATGGAACAATAATTCATACTACTACCGGCGGGTGGCTTCTACCTACTGCGCCTAATCTGGCCGGAGTCGCCAACAATGCAACTTGCGTTTCCTTAACGGCAACACTTTCGTGGGGTGTTGTATTTCCTCCTGTTTGCACATACAGGGTTCAGGTATCATTATCGAATACTTTTAATACCACTGTTATAGATACCAGCGGTCATTTATATTTAAATTATGTAATACCTGCAAACAAATTAAATCTTGGCACAACTTATTACTGGCGTGTTGTTGCAACAAATCAGGTAGGTGTCGGCCCGTGGTCCGCGATAAGGAGTTTTACAACAACATATGCAACTCCGGTCGCCCCGGCGCCTGTTGCACCGACAAATAATTCCTATATAAGTAATTCGACTCCTCTTATAGACTGGGATAGTGTTGCATCGGCAAATTCTTTCAGAATAAGAGTTTCCGCAGATTCTACTTTTGCAACTACGGTTATAGATGCGAGCGGATTGAGCGTATCCAAATATCAGGTTCCGGCGGGAATACTTCAAAGTAATACTAAATATTACTGGAGAGTTAACGCTTCAAATCCGTGTAACACAAGTTCATGGTCGCAAATGTGGCATTTCTATGTATATCCCATCCCTGCTGCGCCGAATCTTGTTGCTCCAGGAAATAATTCATATATAAGTGATATGTTCCTTCTTTTTGACTGGGATACCGTAGCAACGGCAAACTCTTTCAGAATACAGGTTTCGGTGGATTCTGCTTTTGCAGCAACGGTAATAGATACATCCGGATTAAATGTGTCAAATTACCTTACCCAGACTCTCGGAGTACTTCAAAATAATACACAATATTACTGGAGAGTAAATGCATCGAATTCGTTTGCAACGAGTTTATGGTCGCAAAGATGGACTTTCCAGACTCTGACAATACTTACGAATGCGGGAAGTAATGAAAGTAAAATTCCAAAAGTATTTAAACTGTATAACAATTATCCGAATCCGTTTAATCCCGCTACAAAAATTAAATTCGATTTGCCTTCAAACTGCAATGTAAAATTAAAAATCTTTGACATTACGGGAAAAGAAGTTGCTAATTTGATTAATGAAGAGCTTAAAGCCGGTACTTATGAATATCAATTTAATGCTGTGAATTTATCCAGCGGTGTTTATTTTTACAGGATTGAAACGGGTAATTTCTCGGACATAAAACGAATGATGTTAATTAAGTAAAATTCCTTTTTCTTCTTTATTTAGCAAAGGGAAGCCGGAAACGGCTTCCCTTTTTTTGTAAATATTCAAATTTTATTTACTTTGTTTTTCCTGACGCAAGCTCATCACTCAGTCTTTTCGCTTTGTAAAGATTTTTAATTGCTTCCATCAATCCGCGTGAATCCACTGCCACAGTTCGGTTGAGTTCAGTCGTGTAAATATATCTTCCCGGAAGGCTTTCTATGTTGCCGTCGAATACAAGTCCTACTACTTCCGCATTTGCATTTATAAGCGGGCTTCCTGAGTTACCCCCGATAATATCATTTGTTGCAACAAGATTATACTGTGTTGCGAGGTTAAATTCTTTCGGCGGATTTTGCCATCTTTCGGGAAGCATCCACGGATATTTTTTACCGTGAGAGTAAAACCTGTCGTAGATTCCGTAAAAAGTCGTGAACGGCGGAGCGATTGTACCGTTGTACGGATATGATTTTACAACTCCGTCTGAAATCCTGAGTGTAAGCGTTGCATCGGGCGGAATTGTAGTTCCGTAAATATCGAATATAACCCTTCCCAGCATTGCCGAATTAACATCTATTCTCGCCTGTATGTCTTTTTGCTTTGCAAGGAGTTTATCATAATCAGGTTTTGATAAGGATAAAAATGTTATAACAGGGTCTCCTGCAAAAAGTATTTCCTGCGCGCCTTTTTTATTCAGCTCAAGAGTTTTTTCTTTGCTTGTAAAAAATGTATTGGAAAGTATATATTCTATAATTTCTTTTTTACCTGTATTCTTAAAAGCACCTTTTACTGCTGCATTTTCACTTCCGAGTTTTTTCAGAATTATTTCTATTTCTTTATCTAAAAGACCGTTGCTGTATTCGGGGTCGAATTTATCATACATAACATTTATTAATGAATCAGGTGTCTCTTTTCCGTCTGTTGCATTTCTGAAAATCAGACGTGCCGCAGCAAAATAACGCGATGAATTTCTTTGAAGGAGTTCATATCCGGAGAGTTCATTATAAATTAATTTATATTCGTTCAATGCTTTCTCAATTTCCTCCCAGACATTTCCGTATTTGGATTTAAGCGTTGGGTCGAAATTTACTTTTGATTTTATATTATCTTCGAAATCTTTTTTTCGCGCCATCATTACATTATCATTAAGTGCTTTCAATTGTCCTATGAAAACTTTCTGCGAATTCTGGTTTCCGAAAAGCCCGTCCTGATATCTTGCTGTCTTTTCGGGATATTTTGCAATATAATCCTGAAGATATGCGCACATAAAATCGAGCGTTTCCAGTCTTGAGGGAACCGAAAAATCTCTTGCAAACTCAAGCTGGGCAACTGTTTTCAATCTTTCGGTACTACCCGGATTTCCTACAACAAATATTGGTTCACCGATAGATGCTCCTGCTGAACTCCATTTAAAATAATGATCAGACTTCAGGGGTTTATCATTTTCATATACTCTGAAAAAAGTACAATCAAAATCATATCGGGGATAAGTGAAATTATCAGGGTCACCGCCGAAGAAT
>PMIW01000142.1 GCA_003158365.1 Ignavibacteriota bacterium
ACAAATCACGAAATAATCAAATCCCTTCCGAAAATCAAAAACGATATTTTATCGGGAAAGATTTTACCTACTGCCGCAGCGGAGATGCTGCTGGGTATTTATAAGAAATAAAAATTCTTGACCCGGTTTCCCGAATCAGGAAATTAAATATGTTTTTTTACTCTAAATATTACTTAATTAATGCCATCCGTTTTGTTTCTGTATAATTCCCCGAATTTATTCTATAATAATACACTCCGCTTGAATAATTTGAGCCGTTCCATATTGTTTGATAGGTTCCTGCATGAAGTTGTTCGTTCACCAATACTTCGAGCTCTTTGCCCGTGACATCAAAAACAGAAATCTTTACTAACGATGTTTTAGGAATTTCAAATTTTATCGATGTAGTTGGATTAAACGGATTAGGATAGTTCTGTGATAATGAAAATTCTGATGGTATTTCAGTCGATATTTGATTTATAAATGTTGAGCCTCCATTTATGGTTTTAAATATTTTTTTATTACCTACAGTCCAACCTGTGTTTGGATTTATAAAAAATATTGATTTTAAAGAGGTATTTGGATTGGCTATTTGGGAGACCCAATTATTACCTCCATTTGAAGTTTTTATTATCAGACTTGATGATTTTGAGAAATCCCAGCCGGATACATATCCGGTATTCTCATTGAGAAAAAAAACAGATAAATACATTTTTTGCAAATCAGGAATTACTTTGGAAATCCAATTATATCCTCCATTTGTGGTCTTGGAAATATTTCCTATCATACTTACAGTATATCCTGTATTTTCATTAACAAAAAACAGATTATCGCAAATAAAATCATTACTGAAATCGATTCGATTCCAATTCACCCCGCTATTTGTTGTTTTATAAATTAATGGTGTATTTGTATTAGTATCTGTACCGGTAATAAATCCGACATTAGAATTAACAAAATGCTGATCATACAAATTAATATTGCTTCCATTTATTGTAAGTTGAGAATACCAGTTTAATCCGCCATTAGTAGATTTGAAAATACTATACCCTGTATGAACTACAGAACGTGCAAGGGTCCATCCGGTGTTATTATTTACAAATTGAATATCGATTAATGCATATGTATAAGCTACTCTTGTGGAATCCCAAGTTTGCCCCTGATTAGTAGTTTTTAATACCATTCCACAAACATCGTTATAAAAGAAACCACATATCCACCCTGTATTGTCGTTTACAAAACTTTGTTTTCCCGGAGATGAAGAAATATAAGGAATTAATGATGAGTTCCAATTATTACCGCTGTTAGTAGTCTTTATAAAATAATTTGCGCTGTTTATTGTACCGACAATAAATCCCGTATTATCCGATGTAAACTGAACTTTATACATATATACATTTAAATTATCGCTTTGAAGTACCCACTGTGCATTAATATTAATTGAGAAAAGTAATAATAAAAGAAGAAATAATTGCTTCATAGATTTTTTTCAAGTTTAAAAATTAGTACTGTTTTATAAAACTGTATATTTTTAATTTTTTTTCACATATCTACATGGAAGTATTTCAATATCATTAATAATATTAAAAAAAACAATTCATTTTTATGATTGGAATAAATATTAATTGTAATACACTGTACCATTATTGGTGATTATAATAGAATGAATTCATTTTATTTTTTGTTTTTACAATTGGGATACATTCCATAAAAAATAGGAACATAAGAAATCCGGAACTTTTTGAATTGGATTTTAAATAAAAAATTCCTGACCCGGTTTCCCGAATCAGGAATTAAAATCACTCTTACTCAATGGACTCTACGGACTCAATACACTCTACAAACTCTAATAATCTTCTCCGTTATTGTCGTCATTATTTTCCTGTCTCTTCTTTCTTCGTTCCTGCTGCTGCTGGTCAGTTCCGAAGCGGTAAGAAAGTGTAAGGAAAATATTTCTTGAGTCGCGCCTTCTTACAGCCTGGATATTAATATCGTTTGCATTTGACTGCATTGCAAATTTTTGTGTATTAAGTGCATCGGCAACTCTGAGAGTTAGGCTTAGTTTTTTATAGAAAAAATCTTTTTTAACGGCAATATCCAGAGTCTGCATCGGGTCCATGCTTCCTGTGGCAGTAATCATTTTTCCCGAGTAATTATATCCGAACTGAATATCGAATAAATTCGGAAAAGATAAACCGGTCATCAGCTTACCTGCGAAAACGTTGCTTGAATTATCGAGAGTCGTACCAACACTGCTGGTTCCCGAAACTTCTGTTTTGGAATAGCTTAAACTTCCGTTTAACGTCCACCATTTTGCAAGGCTGCCGGATGCAACCAGTTCAATACCATAAGTCTGTGAATAAGCCATGTTTTCGAAAGTAACCATGGATGTCGTAGAATCGATGAGGTTTACTATTCTGTTTATAACATCGTTAACTCTTCTGTAGAACAGAGAACCTGAAACCGTCATGGAAGCTAAATATTTCATATAACCCAGTTCGAATGAATTGATATACTCAGGTTTTAAATACGGATTTCCTTTCCTTAAATTCTGCGGGTCGCTGTAATCAATAAACGGATTTAAAACGTGCAGGTTAGGTCTGTTAATTCTTCTGGTATAACTAATCTGAAATTCATCTGACTTTGTAATTGCCTGAGTAAGATATACGCTGGGGAAGAAGCTGAAATAATTATTTTCATAATTTTGATTAAGGGTAAGCTGCTCGGACTTTGTAAAAGTCTGTTCCAGCCTTAAGCCTAACTGAAATCCGAAATTTTTATATGTATTCCCGTAATTTGCATATGCGGAATAGACCTGGTCTTTATATGTGAAATCGTTGCTTATGTTGGCATTATAAATCCAAGACTGCAAAATATTGTCAAAATAGTTCGAACTGTAATTTGAATTTATGGACCTGTAAACTCCTTTTACACCTGCTTCGAATTTGGATTTATTATCATTTCCGAGGGGGTTATAAAAATCGGATTGTCCTGAAAATATATCAAGACTGTAATTTGTATTATCCCTTTGCAGTAAAAACGGAATGCCGGTAAAATAATCGTTTTGATTTATATCACTCGATTCATCCTCGCTTGAACGTGAAAACTGGAAAACTGTATTCAACTCTTCTTTTTTCTTATCAAATTTCATCTTGTGGCTCAGATTAACATCGAGTCCTGTTCCGGTTTCGTCTTCAAGGCTAACCCTGTTATACATCTGTGTAATAACATTTTGTCCGTTAAGACTCGTGTATAAACCCTTATCATTCCTGTTTCTGTCTCTCCAGTTATAATTTGATGAGAGACTAAATAAATTTTTCTTGTCTGCACTATAGTCCATTCCAAGTGAACCAAAATGTCCTTTCATTCTTCCACGTGAAACAGATGTCTGGTTATTGTAAAAAGTGGAGTCATTAAACAAAGTTTGTTTATTGGTAGCTCCGTTTCCCAGTTGATTAAAGAGCCTGTAATTATAACTTCCGTAAAAATTGAATTTATCTTTTCTTAAGTTAAGATTAATTGAAGTATTATATTTATCTCCTGTACCGACATTCGTACTTATTGTACCGTTATAACCGTCTTCCTGCTGTTTCTTTAAAATAATGTTAATAATTCCCGCTGTACCCTCCGGGTCAAATTTTGACGAAGGATTTGTCATTATTTCAATGGATTCTATCAGTTTGGATGGAATCTGTTCGAGTACTGCCGACGGGTCATTTCCGAGCATTGCAGACGGTCTTCCGTTTATAAGTATTTTAACATTGCTGCTGCCGCGTAAGCTTATATTACCGTCAGCATCGACCGTTACCGATGGTACATTTTTAAGTACATCAACTGCAGAGCCGCTTTCGCTCACGATTGTTTTTTCCACGTTAAAAACTTTTTTATCCAGTTGATTTTCAAAAACCGGGGCTTCAGCTTCAACTTCAATTTCCTTGGTTGTCATTTCATTTCCTGCCGATAATTTAATTGTGCCCGCATTAACTTCAGGCGTTTCTGGATTTACACGTATGTTATTAATTATTGTAACATTATATCCAATAAAACTAACTTTTAATTTAAATCTGCCATACCGGGGTTCAAGTGAAAATTCACCGGCTTTATTTGTCGCAGCACCCGTTACAAGAGAGGAATCCCTCAAGCTAAACAACTGAACAGTTGCAGCTTCAATCGGTGAATTTGAAACGCTATCTATTACCACGCCAGTAATTTTTCCTTTTTTGTCCGAATTTTCGGTATTTCTTTTTTTGGGCTTATCCTGCGAGAATGCCAGTGTCGATATTGTAAGCGCAAATATAATTAGTACAAAGATTTTATTTTTCATTTTTTCAGTTTAGTTCGTATATACAAACATACGATTTTTATTAATTTATAGTTTACATTTATAAGTAAATAAATGTAACAAATTGTAACAAATGTTGAACGTAATAAAACTCAAAAAACCATATACTTTTTGAAAGAAATAATACGGAGCAAATTATCAGTTCGCTTAATTACTTAAAATGTAATTTTATGTAACAAATACTGTTGTATAAAATTTCAGTTTTTTAAATTCATATTGTACACTTTTTTCTTTCATTCTTATTCCATCATTTTTCAGTGTAATCAGTGATATAAAAAGAAAGACCTTCCGAATAATTTTCAGAAGGTCTTTTATTCATATAGAAAAAATATTTTACTCTAATACGTGAATATTTTTGGCTTTGCAGATTTTCTTGAGTTCTTCAGGCCATACTGTTACTGTTACTTCTCCGAAATGCGCTTTTCTGAGCAATAACATCTGAACTCTTCCCTGTCCGATACCACCGCCAACGCTTAGAGGAATTTCATCGTTCATGATTTTCTGGTGATAAGGTAATTTCAGGTTATCCATTAAGTTTGCAATCTCAAGTTGTTTCTTTAAAGTATCTTTAGTTACGCGGATACCCATTGAAGTAAGTTCGTGACGGCGTTTTGTAAGGTGATTCCATACAAGTATGTCACCGTTTAATCCGTGTGTATCTTTTCCTGTTTCTTTCGAAGTGTCAGTTACCCAGTCATCATAATCTGCTGCGCGCATTTCGTGCGGATATCCGTCTTTCAGGACCCAGCCGATTCCGATAATGAATACGGCAGGATGTTTCTGAAGAATTGCCGTTTCGCGCTGTTTACGGGGAAGATCAGGAAACATTTCGAGAATTTCTTCAGCGTGGAAAAATTCGAGTTCATCCGGAAGATTCGGGAAATCAGGTGTTTTTAACTGAGGATACAATTCCTGTACGTGAGTTTCTGCACCTTTTATAACTTTATAGATTTTTTTGACAATGTCTTTTAAGAATGTAAGATTGCGATCTTTTGCGGACATTACTCTTTCCCAATCCCACTGGTCAACATATGAACTGTGGTCATGATCCAAAAAATAATCTTTACGCACTGCACGCATATCTGTAATTATTCCTTCACCTTCGTTGCATTCGTATTGTTTAAGCGCAGGCCTTTTCCATTTTGTTGCAGCCTGAACTACCTGAGCATTAAGACGCGGGTTGATTCCGAGACCGCACGGAAAATCAACCGGGGTACGGGAACCGTCACGATCCAGATTATCATTCAGTCCGCTTTCTTTGGTTACTATAAGCGGTACCTGAACCATCATAAGGTTCAATTCTTTACAAAGATTCTTTTCAATGTAATCTTTAATAGCGTAGATAGCTTTTTGAGTATCCTTTCTATTCAGGATAGAGCTATAATTGCCGGGAAGGATTTTATCGACTTCGGGATAGGTACTTATTCCTGGTCCTGCAAGATCTGCCTTCTTATCAGCCATATTTTTATCTCCTTTTAAAATTTAGGTTATCATTAAATATAGTAACAATATATTACTTTTAATACGTTAATATTTTTATACAATGTTATTTTTTACGGTTTATTTTTTTACTGTCATAAAATTTTTTGGTTATATTTTAATATAAATTATTATATTTTATAAAAAGTCTTCAATAAAAACATCATAGAGAAAGGAAGGAAGTTATGATTCGCAAACAGGATGCACTCGATTATCACAGTATTGGACGCCCCGGAAAAATCGAAGTAATTTCTAGTAAACCTTGTAATACGCAAAGAGATTTATCACTGGCTTACACACCGGGAGTTGCAGACCCGTGCCTTGAAATTGAAGCAAACCCGGATGATGCTTATAAATACACTGCAAAAGGTAATCTGGTTGCTGTCGTATCGAATGGTACTGCTGTTCTGGGATTGGGAGACATAGGAGCACTAGCAGGCAAGCCTGTGATGGAAGGTAAAGGCGTGCTTTTTAAAAGATTTGCTGATGTCGATGTCTTTGATATCGAACTCGACACACATGACCCTGATGAAATTATCAAAGCGGTAAAATTGCTTGAACCGACTTTCGGAGGTATAAACCTCGAAGATATAAAAGCACCCGAATGCTTCTACATTGAAGAAGAACTGAAAAAGATAATGAAGATTCCGGTGTTTCACGATGACCAGCACGGGACTGCAATAATCAGCGGAGCAGCGCTTTTAAATTCTCTTGAAATAATCAACAAGAAAATTGAAAATGTGAAAGTGGTATTCAGCGGTGCAGGTGCGGCAGGTATTGCCTGTGCAAAACTTTATGAAGTACTGGGAGTGAAAAGAAAAAATATTACTCTCGTCGATACTAAAGGTGTAGTATATAAAGGCAGAACAAAGGGAATGAACCCGTACAAAGATTATTTTGCACAGGAAACAGAAATGAGAACCCTCGAAGATGCGATGAAAGGTGCAGATGTATTTTGCGGCGTGTCGGCAAAAGATATACTTACAAAACCAATGGTAAAATCCATGGCAGATAACCCGATAATATTTGCAATGGCAAATCCGAATCCGGAAATCACATACGACGATGCAAAAGATGCAAGGAGTGATGTTATTATGGCAACGGGCCGTTCAGATTATCCCAACCAGGTCAATAATGTTCTCGGATTTCCGTTTATTTTTAGGGGAGCGCTGGATGTAAGGGCAACAACCATTAATGAAGAGATGAAAATTGCAGCATCGTATGCACTCGCAAACCTTGCAAAAGAAGATATACCTGATGCAGTTATAAGAGCGTACGGCGGAAAAAGAATCGAATTCGGAAGAGAATATATAATTCCAAAACCGTTTGACCCGAGAGTACTTTTGTGGGAAGCCCCTGCTGTAGCAAAAGCAGCCATGGATTCGGGAGTTGCAAAAAAACCTCTGCAGGATTTTGACCAGTACAGGGATTGCCTCGAAGGCAGGCTTGGTAAATCAAGAGAAGTAATGAGATTCTTTATACACAAAGCCCAGGATTTGCACAAGAGAATCGTATTCCCCGAAGGTGAAGAAGTTAAAATATTAAGGGCAGCTCAGATCCTGATTGATGAAAGAATAGCTAAGCCTATTCTTATCGGAAACCCCGGAAGAATTAAAACAAAAGTCGAAGAACTCGGTCTCGATTTTGATTTTGAAAAAGTTGAAATTGTCAACCCGAAAGATTCTTTGAAACATGATACATACCTCGAAGAATTTTATAATCTTAGAAAAAGAAAAGGTGTGACATATTTAGATGCAAAACGACTTATAAAGACTTCAAATGTTTTCGGTATGATGATGGTGAGGAAAGGAGATGCCGACGGATTAATCTCGGGGTTAACCCAAACGTATCCTGATACTGTAAGACCTGCATTGCAAATCATAGGTAAAAAAGAAGGAGTCGATAAAATTGCGGGTCTATATATGATGGTATTTAAAAACCAGACTTTGTTCATTGCGGATGCAACAGTAAATATAGAGCCATCGGCTGAGGACCTTGCCGGTATTGCATTGCTGGTTGCGGACGGCGTAACAAATTTAGGATTCACTCCGAAAATTGCCATGCTTTCATTCAGTAACTTTGGAAGTACTAATCATCCGCTTTCAAATAAAGTAGAAAAGGCAACAAGAATAGTGAAACAAAAAAGACCTGATTTAATAATTGAAGGGGAAATGACGGCGGAGACTGCAATGAATCCGGATACAATTGCAAATTATTATCCGTTTAGTAACCTGAAAGAAAAAGCAAATGTTTTGATTTGCCCCGACCTTACATCGGCAAATATTGCTTATAAATTACTTGCGGCAATAGGTGGAGCAGTTGCAATAGGACCAATCCTGCTTGGAATAGATAAACCCGTTTTCTTACTGGGATCAGAATGTTATGTGGATGATATTGTGAACCTGACGGCGATGGCTGTGTTTGAAGCGGAAGCAATGAAATAGAAGGAATTAATAATGTTCCCAAAGAGGACTTTGGGAACAAGGTGTTTTGGAATTAAACGTTCCGTATTTTTTTTGCGGAACGTTTTTTTATAATCAGTTTAAACCGCACATGCCATTTGCGCATCCGCCGCCGAACGACGGCATTCCGCAAGAGCCTTCAGAACAGCCATCACACGAATCTGGACTTCCTGAAACATTTGCACTGAAAGATGAAATCAGTTTTATGTGTTTAGTGGAGTTGCATTTAGGACAGGTGATATCTTCCTGCTTCTCATTTGATTTATGCAAAACTTCGTATTTTGTACTGCATTCTTTACATTTATATTCAAAAACCGGCATATTATTAATATTCCTTTTTATGTTTTAGTTGTTATTAGCAAGAATACTGAGATTGGTTTAAAAAATCAAGAGCAATTTTGATAACACATTTGACGATAAAAGCATTACACACAGAAAAAGCGGGATGGAATAAAATATTACGGTTTTTTAATAATAAAAACTCCGTTAGGAGTTTAATATTAGTAACAACTGAAGCATACTAATTTCGACTCCCCAGGGAGTCGAATATTAATTTTTTATTTTAAATATATATTCGACTCCTACGGAGTCAGGTTTAATATGTGATAATTTATTTTTTAAGAGAATTGAAAATTGAATAATATCTTTATTTTATTATATTTAAATTAGATTAATTAAATAATCACAAAGTGGAAAAAGAACAAAGAAGAGTTCTGATAACGGGAGCCGCGGGATTTCTCGGTTCGCATTTATGCGACAGGTTTATTAAAGAAGGATGTAAAGTAATAGGAATGGATAACCTTAGCACAGGTTCGATGAAAAACATAGAGCACCTATTTCCTGTTAAAGATTTTGAATTTTATTTTCACGATGTAACAAAATTCGTTCATGTACCCGGAAAGCTGGATTATATTCTCCACTTTGCCTCACCGGCAAGTCCTATCGATTATTTAAAGATTCCGATTCAAACGCTTAAAGTAGGTTCGCTGGGAACGCACAACCTGCTTGGTCTTGCGAAGGAAAAAAAATCAAGATTTCTGATTGCTTCCACATCCGAAATTTACGGCGACCCATCAGTCCATCCGCAAAATGAAGAGTACTGGGGAAATGTAAATCCGATTGGTCCGAGGGGTGTTTACGATGAAGCGAAAAGATTTATGGAAGCTATCACGATGGCTTACCATACTTACCACGGGCTCGATACACGCATAGCAAGAATATTTAATACATACGGTCCGCGTATGAGACTGAACGACGGAAGAGCTTTACCTGCATTTATCGGACAGGCAATAAGAGGCGAAGATATTACTGTTTTCGGTGATGGCAGCCAGACACGTTCGTTCTGCTATGTTAACGATTTAATCGAAGGAATATACAGACTGCTGATGAGTGATTATGTTTATCCCATAAACATTGGTAACCCTGATGAAATTACAATAAAAGAATTTGCTGAAGAGATTATAAAACTCACCGGAACAAAACAGAAGATAGTTTATCAGGAACTTCCAATCGATGACCCGAAACAAAGGCAGCCGGATATAACAAAGGCAAAAGAAATACTTGGATGGTCGCCGAAGGTATCGAGAGCAGAGGGGTTGAAGATTACATATGAGTTTTTTAAGAAAGTACTTTTAGAGCAGAAGTAAGAATTTAGGAGTTAGAAGTTAGAATAAAACCTATTTTGTCATTCTTGCGGGGTACCCTTTGGGTCAAGCAGGAATCCAGAACTTTTTTTTTAGCTATTTGAGACGTTTCGCTTAAACACCAACAGAGGTAGGAGATACTATTCATTCAGAATTAGTTTCGCTGAACTTCGTATCAGAATTCATTTTACCACTTTTCTTCCTATACTATAATACGTATATCCCAATTCTTTCATTTTATCTGTCGAAAAAATATTTCTTCCGTCGAAGATGAGTTTATTTTTTAGTATGGAAGAAATTTTATCGAAATCGGGATTGCGGAATTCATTCCATTCGGTGAAAATCAGGAGTGCATCTGCATCTTTAAGTGCATCATATTCATTTGCTGCATAAGTGATAGAATCATTAAGATAAAATTTCGATGTTTCTATTGCAGCGGGGTCGTAAGCGGATACGGTCGCGCCTGCGTTCAGGAGTTCGTTAATAATCACTACCGACGGGGCTTCGCGCATATCATCGGTATTTGGTTTGAAGGCAAGTCCCCATACAGCAAAATGTTTTCCCTTTATATTATTATCGAAATGTTTGACGACTTTATTGAATAAAACTTTTTTTTGAGCCTTATTCATATTATCCACTACTGTAAGCAAATTAATCGGTGAGCCTTTATCTGCTGAAGTTTTTATGAGCGCATTTACATCTTTCGGAAAGCAAGAGCCTCCGTAACCGATTCCTGCAAATAAAAACCTTTTACCGATTCTTGTATCGGTACCCATTCCACGCCTGACCAAATCAATATCAGCACCTACTATTTCGCAGAAATTGGAGAGTTCATTCATATATGTTATTCTCATTGCAAGGTACGAATTTGCCGCATATTTTGTAACTTCGGAACTCGCAGTATTCATCTCTATAATCGGATTCCCCTGCCTTACAAACGGTTCATAGAGCTCTCTCATTTTATCAAGTGCAGATTGGCTTTCGGAGCCTACAACGATTCTGTCGGGTTTCATAAAATCATCGACTGCAAAACCTTCTCTTAAAAATTCCGGATTGGATACAATGGAAAAATTATCCACACCGTGTTTTTTAATTTCATTTTCGACAAGCTGTGCCGTTCCTACGGGAACAGTACTTTTGTTCACAATTATTTTATGTTCGGTAATCTTATTTTCTTTAAGAATTTTTCCTATATCACCCGCGACTCTAAGTACATACTGCAAATCAGCCGAACCGTCTTCACCCTGCGGAGTCGGCAGGCAGAGAAAAATCATTTCGGATTTTAATACGGCATCCTTTAAGTCGGCAGTGAAATTCAGTCTTTTCTTATCGATATTTCTGAAGAAAATCATTTCCAGCCCCGGCTCATATATGGTAACTTCTGCATTTTTCAGTTTGCGTAATTTTTCGGGACTGTTATCAACGCAGATTACATTATTGCCCATTTCGGCAAAGCAAGTGCCCGAAACAAGTCCGACATATCCTGTACCTATTATTGCAAGATCCATTTTAACTCCTTTTATTATAATTCAATTGTCATTCCCAAATGCTCATATTTGGAATCGGTATAAACTAACTTATTAAAGGGATTCCCGCTTAAAACGTGCGGGAATGACAATTGTGTTTTATTTTTTATAAATAAAATCTTTTTCAATTTCTTTAAATTTTTTTGCAAGTAAATCTTTATCCGAAACCAAAGGTATTTTTATTTTCCAGTCAATTCCGATTTCAGGGTCATTGTATAATATTGCACGTTCATCTTTCTTACTGTAAAAGTTTGTGCATTTATACATAAAAATAACTTCATCCGATAATACGGAAAACCCGTGTGCAAATCCCGGCGGAATCCAGAACTGCAGGTGATTTTCACCTGAAAGCTCCGCACCCGTAAATTTTCCGAAAGTTGGTGAGCCAAATCTTATATCGACTGCGACATCATAAACACTTCCCGATAGCACCTGACATAATTTTCCCTGGGCAAATTTGCCGACCTGGTAATGAAGTCCGCGAATTGTACCTTTTATGGATTTGGAAATATTATCCTGAACAAAATCAAATTTCAATCCTTCATTATCGTATTTTTCTTTATTGTACGATTCAAAGAAAAAACCTCTTGAATCTTTAAATACATCAGGTTCAATAATTAATACACCGTCTAATTCTGTTTTATGTATTTTCATATTCTAATCATTTTTTAAAACTTTCTCCAGATAATCCCTGTAAAGTGATTTCGGAATTTGAGAAATAACTTTTTCGAATTGCTCTTTATTTATGAAATCCATATAAAATGCAATTTCTTCTATGCAGGCAACCTTAAGTCCCTGCCTGTCTTCTATAACACCGAAGAAATTCGATGCCTGCAAAAGAGATTCGGGTGTGCCTGTATCAAGCCATGCAACTCCCCTTCCGATTTTTTCTACTTTCAGTTTTCCTCTTTTAAGATATTCAATGTTTACATCGGTAATTTCAAGTTCACCCCTTGCAGACGGTTTCAGATTCTTGGAAATATTCACTACTTCATTATTATATACATAAAATCCGGGTACGGCAAAATTAGATTTAGGAACTTTTGGTTTTTCTTCGAGTGAAATTGCTTTTCCGTTTTCATCAAACTCGACTATCCCGTATCTTTCAGGGTCGTTAACCCTGTACCCGAATATGGTAGCGCCTTCATTATTTTTTATTGCATTATAAATAAAATCAAGTTTGCCGTAAAATATATTATCGCCAAGAATCAAAGAGACATTGTCTTTCCCGATAAACTTATCGCCGAGAATAAAAGATTCTGCAATACCATTCGGAGCTTTCTGGACAATGTATTCAATTTTCAATCCGACATGCGAACCGTCACCGAATAATTTTTTGTAGTGCGGAATAGTCTCATCGTTTGATATTATCAATATTTCCTTTATTCCGCTTAGCATTAAAATTGAAAGCGGATAATAAATCAAAGGCTTATCATAAATCAGTGTGAGCTGTTTGCTGTATATTTTTGATATGGGATACAATCTTGTTCCCGCTCCGCCCGCAAGAATAATACCTTTCATGGTAATTAGTAATTATTAATTAATAAAATTTTTAAAACTTTTGATTTTTATGCCATCTCCAGGCAGTTTCCAGAATTCTTTCAAGATTATATTCAGGAATCCATCCCAGCACTTCTTTTGCTTTTTTATTATCCGCTATTAATACAGCAGGGTCACCGGCACGCCTGGCAACAATTTCGGATTTGATTTCCTTGCCTGTAATTTTCCGCGCTGCATCAATAATTTCCTTCACGGAGTATCCGTTTCCCGTTCCCAGATTTATGACTGTTGATTTATTGTTATTTAAATAATCCAAGGCTCTGATATGTGCATCTGCCAGATCGTTAACGTGAATATAATCCCTTATGCAGGTTCCGTCTTTTGTCGGATAATCATTGCCGTAAATTTTTATTTTTTCTCTTTTTCCTAAAGCGGTAAACAGAACCAGAGGAATTAAATGAGGCTCAGGGTCGTGACTCTCTCCAATTGCCCCGTCATCCGAGCATCCTGCCGCATTGAAATATCGCAGTGCAGCACATTTTAACCCGTGCGAATTATCAAAATCGCTCAGAATGTTTTCAATCATATATTTAGTACGCGCATACGGATTAATCGGATTCGCAGGTTCTTTTTCAGAAATAGGAATATTTTCAGGATTTCCGTAAATCGAACAGGTTGAAGAAAAAACAAATTTCTTTATTCCCAGTTCATTAATGACTTTTATAAGATTAAAACTTCCGACAACATTATTCCTGTAATACAAACCCGGATTCTCAACAGATTCGCCTACGTAAGCAAATGCGGCAAAATGTATTACTACATCAACAGGATATTTTTTTATTGCTTTAAATAATCCATCTTCATCAAGCAAATCAGCTTTTTCAAAATACACTTTATCAGGAACTGATTCCCTGTGACCTCGGGATAAGTTGTCAAGAATGATTACTTCTAATCCTTTATCCATTAATTTTCTTACAGTGTGAGACCCGATATAACCAGCTCCACCGGTTACAAGTACAGCCATTTTCTTAAAAATTGTTATTAATTTGAGTAAATTAATTAAAA
>PMIW01000144.1 GCA_003158365.1 Ignavibacteriota bacterium
ATGAGTTAGATAAATATATAATCGGGCAGGATAATGCCAAGAAATCCGTAGCTATAGCTTTGAGAAACAGATGGCGCAGACAGCAGGTATCCGAGGCAATGAGAGATGAAATAATGCCTAATAACATTATTATGATTGGTCCGACCGGGGTAGGAAAGACTGAAATTGCAAGAAGAATATCGAAATTGGCCAATGCACCGTTTGTAAAGGTTGAGGCTTCCAAATTTACTGAAGTTGGCTATGTAGGCAGGGATGTTGAATCGATGATAAGGGAACTGATGGATTTATCCGTTAATATTGTCAAGCAGGAGAAAACAAAGGAAGTTCAGAAGAAGGCAGAAGACAATACGATGGAAAGAATACTCGATATTTTGTTACCTCCTATAAAAAAGAAAAACGGCATACCGAGTCCGGATACCGAAAACCAGGTCGAGGGCGAAGAAGTGAAAATAGTTGTGGATGAAGCAGAACAAAATGCCAAGACAAGGGAAAAACTTTATAAGCAATTAATTGAAGGAAAATTAGATAACAGGATAATTGAGCTTGATTTATCGAGCGATAATTTTCCCATGCTCCAGGTACTGGGACCGATAGGACTGGAAGAGATGGGATTGAATCTGCAGGATTTATTCGGAAACATTATGCCGAAAAAATCAAAAAAGAGAAAATTATCTGTTGCCGAGGCTAAGAAAATTTTAACACAGGAAGAATCGCAGAAATTAATAGACATGGATAATGTGATTAAGGAAGCCGTGGACAAGGTACAAAATTCAGGAATAGTATTTATAGACGAAATAGATAAAATAACCAGCAACAGCGGAAGGCAATCGGGTCCTGATGTATCGAGAGAAGGTGTTCAGAGGGATTTACTGCCGATAGTAGAAGGTTCTACCGTGATAACAAAATACGGACCTGTAAAAACCGACCATATACTTTTTATAGCTTCAGGTGCTTTCCATATTTCAAAGCCGAGTGATTTGATACCCGAGTTGCAGGGAAGATTTCCAATAAGAGTAGAGTTAAACAGTTTAAACGAGGAAGATTTTTATAAAATTCTCACTCAGCCAGAAAATGCACTAATAAAGCAATATATAGAACTCTTAAGGTCAGAAGGTGTAGAGCTGTTATTTAAAGATGATTCAATCCACGAGATCGCAAAGATAGCAGCTGAAGTAAACGAGCAGGTTGAAAACATCGGTGCAAGAAGACTGCATACAATAATTACAACATTGCTGGAAGATATTTTATTTGAAGTACCCGACAAGCAGAAAAAAGCAAGAATAGAAATAGATAAAAAACTTGTGAATGAAAAACTTTCAAAAATAGTTAAAAACCGTGATTTAAGCAGATACATATTATGAAAAATTTAAAATTAGTTTTTCTACTGGTATTATTAACCGGATTTTTATCGGCTCAGACAAAAGACAGGGAAAAGCCGCATCCATATGTTGGTGCAGGGTATTCACTGATTATTTTCACAAATTCTGCTGTAAGCGACATTTATCCTGTAGTTAATCTGAATACATCATCATTTTTGAGTGAGATAAATGTCAGTGCAGGATATAAACTTAATAAAAATATTGCATTAGAATTTAATCCTGCGTTTGTTTTTGCGTCTTCGAATAACAACAAAGGATTTAATTTTAATGATGGAGTGAATAACTATTATTACCTGCCAAATAAAGCGACATTGTTTACTCTGCCTTTAAATATGAAAATGAAAATATTTCCTTTTGCAAAACCGACATTTTCGTTTGTAAATAACATATTCCTGGCTATAGGCGGGGGACCGATATTTATCAGTGAACAGTATGATAATGCTGTTTATGAATCTCAAAATTACAATGTAGGTAATGTTTTGAAATTTGATACTTATTCGAACAGTTTCTGGAGATACAACGCAACAATATCGGGCGGGTATGATTATGCAGGTGCAATAGGACTGGGTTTTGAATTTACTTACAGAATTGTACCATTGGCTATACACGGCAACCAGCCTTTAATTTCATCGTTAGCAAGCAATTTTAACAGCATAAACCTGAGTGTAAAAGCAAGCATAGGATTCTGGTAGAAGCATTTGCCGGAGAGTTTCGGAGAGGTTATTTTTGTCGGGAGTCCCTAAAGAGCATGAGACTCCCGACACGAATGATAATTGTCTAAATATTTTTAATTAATTCATTCCTTCAGTTTTGTTTCTTTTTTTCCCATTAAAAGATGGTCAATACTGAAATTCCCGGGACCTTTTGCTGAAATAAATAAAAACAGAAAACAATAAAGTATCGCCAGTTCTCCCATATTAACAATCGGAAGTACTGCTTTGATACCGTGCACAGTCCAGTATGCATAAGCCATTTCACCGCTTGCTATGAATGCCGTCCAGCGTGTAAAAAGACCGAACATTACCAGAAGTCCTCCCAGGAGTTCAACCGTACCGCCAATAATAATCGCAGTAGACATTGGTATCTCATGTCCTGAGGGCGGAAAATTGAAAAATTTCTGTGAGCCGTGCCATAAAAAAAGAAATCCTGTGAAGATACGCAAGATATCATAGGTCTGAATTTCGTACTTTGACATGAACATTTTTCTTTCTCCTTAAATTTGATTCATTAAATATTACGTATATACCTGATAAATTATTTTATTTAATCTGACTGTAACAAATTAAAACATTTCCCGATTTAAATGCTCTTGTATTTAATAGTTTTAATTTTAGTCTTTCTTTAATTCCATTGAAAATTGTTTTCCCATTTCCAATTGCGACAGGATTTAGTATAATCCGAAACTCATCAATTAAATTATTTTCTATCAACTCTAAAGATAAATCAGAGCTGCCGAAAATTGCCATGTTTTTACCCGGCTGCTTTTTCAAATTTTTTATTTCTCCGGTGAGATTTTCTTTTATAAGACGTGTATTATTCCATACGGCTTTATTTAGCGTCCGTGAAAATACAATCTTGGGTATATCATTCATTAGTTTTGCAATAACATGGTCATCATTTAATGCGGCAGGGGTCGGCCAGTAGCTTTCCATAAGTTCGTATGTTACGCGTCCGAATATCAGTAAATCCACAGAATTAAGGAATTCTTCAGCCATACTGTTAAATTCATCATCCACATTATGCCAGTCAATTTCTCTGTTTGGACCTTCAAAGAAACCGTCGATTGTTACCGCATTCTGAAATATTAGTTTTCTCATAATCCTATATAGTTTAAAATTTTGTAAAAAAAATGTACAATAATTACTTAGCAGTTACTTTGTTAATAACCATTTTATCACGTTTAATGTTCTTAGAAAATGTTAAATGTTAAATGGTAATTAGCAAAACATTTTGATTTAAAAAGTGAGATGTTAAAAAAAACGTTCCCAAGCAGGAGCTTGGGAACGAGCAATTATTTAGTATATTTTATTATGATTATACTATTTCAGAATTTCTCTTGCAATAACAATTTTTTGAATTTCGCTTGTGCCTTCGTATATTTCGGTTATTTTTGCATCGCGTAAATAGCGTTCTACCAGGTATTCACGGACATAACCGTAACCACCGTGGACCTGAATTGCTTCGAGTGCATTATTAACAGCAACTTTACTTGCAAAGAGTTTTGCCTGGGCGGCTTCTTTTACGAATTTTTCATTTGCATCTTTTTTCAAAGCTGCTCTAAAAATCAATAACCTTGCGGATTCAGTATTTACTGCCATATCGGCAAGCTTAAACTGAATAGCCTGAAGGTTAGAAATAGGGGAATTAAAGGCTTTTCTTTCCTTTGAATATTTAACGGAAGCTTCGAGCGAAGCCTGTGCAATGCCAAGAGCCTGAGCGGCAATTCCAATACGCCCGCCGTTAAGGGTTTCCATGGCAATTTTAAAACCGAGGCCTTCTTCTCCGAGAATATTTTCTTTCGGGACTATACAATTATTTAAGCCAATCGAGCAAGTATCGGAACT
This sequence comes from Ignavibacteriota bacterium, assembly GCA_003158365.1. Classification (GTDB taxonomy): domain Bacteria; phylum Bacteroidota; class Ignavibacteria; order Tepidaquicellales; family Tepidaquicellaceae; genus FEN-1279. The sequence goes on from PMIW01000144.1 coordinate 3,944, forward strand.
TCTTATTCCGAGTTTATCTTCTTTTTTACCGACTTCGAATCCGGGAAATGTTTGTTCAACAATAAAAGTAGAAATTCCTTTATAACCCTTGGATTTATCTGTCATTGCCTGAATAAGGTAGAAATCTGCCTTAGTACCGTTGGTAATCCAGTTTTTCATTCCGTTTAATACGTAGTGGTCGCCTTTGAGTTCAGCAACAGTTCTCTGCTGGGTTGCATCGCTTCCGGCTTCGGGTTCTGAAAGGCAGAATGCACCGAGTTTTTGACCCATAGCAAGAGGTCTGAGATATTTTTCTTTTTGAGCGTCGGTACCCCATTTTTCTATGCCGTAACATACGAGAGAATTATTCACTGACATAATCACTCCCACTGATGCATCAACTTTTGAAATTTCTTCCATAGCAATGACATAGCTTAATGTATCCATACCTGCTCCGCCCCAGTCGGGAGAGACCATCATTCCCATGAAACCAAGTTCTCCGAGTTTCTTCACAATTTCAGCCGGAAATTCGGCTGAGATATCTCTATGTACGGATGATGGTGCGATTTCATTCTCTGCAAAATCTCTTGCTGTATCCCTTATATATTTATGTTCTTCCGTTAATTCAAAGTTCATTTGATTAGTTTATTTTAATATTTATAAAAACCTATTCCGGATTTTCTGCCGAGATGACCTGCGGCTACCATTTTCTTGAGAAGAGGGCAGGGACGATATTTTGAATCTCCAAGCCCGTTATGTAGAACTTCAATAATGGACAGGCAAACATCAAGTCCAATGAAATCGGCAAGTGTTAGCGGACCCATCGGATGATTCATTCCGAGTTTCATAACTGTATCAATTGCGTCGGGAGATGCGACACCTTCCATCACACAGTAAATTGCCTCATTAATCATCGGCATTAAAATTCTGTTTGAAATAAAACCGGGATAATCCTGAACTTCAACAGGTACTTTGGAAAGTTTTTCGGAAGTTGATTTAATAATATCGTATACTTCCCGGCTTGTTGCCAGTCCGCGGATTATTTCCACGAGCTGCATCATCGGCACGGGATTCATAAAGTGCATGCCAATTACTTTTTCGGGTCTTTTGGTTACTGCTGCGATTTCCGTGATTGAGATTGAAGAAGTGTTGGATGCAAGAATGCACTCGGGTTTGCACACGCCATCGAGTGTTTTGAAAATATTTTTTTTGATTTCGGGATTTTCAGTAGCGGCTTCTATTACCAAATCGGAATCTTTTGCAGATGTTAAATCAGTAGAAGTCTTAATTGAAGCCAGAATCTCTTTTTTCCTGTCTTCGGTGATAACATCTTTTTTAACCTGCCTGTCGAGGTTTTTTGAAATTGTTGCAAGACCCCTTTCAATGAATTCCTGTTTAATATCAACAAGTTTTACATCATAATTAAACTGGGCGAACGTATGGGCAATACCGTTGCCCATAGTCCCGGCACCTATAACGGTAACGTTTTTGATTTCCATAGATTTTTATTTTTTTAAAAAACTTTTACAGTCTTTCTACAATAACTGCACTTGCTTCTCCTCCGCCGATACACAGGGTAGCAAGACCTCTTTTTACATTCCTGTTTTTCAATGCATATAAAAGAGTTGTCAGAATTCTTGCACCGCTTGCGCCTATGGGATGTCCCAAAGCAATTGCTCCTCCGTTAACATTCACTTTTTCGGGATTCAAACCTGCGATTTCATTTACAGCCAGGCATTGCACTGAAAATGCTTCATTGGCTTCGATTAAATCTATATCTTCCAGTTTCAGACCTGCTTTTTTAAGAATATTAATAATTGCAAATCCGGGAGCAGTTGTAAACCACTCGGGTTTTTGAGCGAATGAAATTTGCGAAATAATTTTTGCGAGAGGTTTCAGGCTGAGTTCATCAGCTTTTTCTTTTGACATAATCACGAGTGCTGCTGCACCGTCATTAATTTTAGATGAATTAAAGGCAGTAACGGTGCCGTCTTTATCGAATGCAGGCTTTAGCTGCAGCCCTTTTTCATAATTAACTTTTGACGGTTCTTCGTCTATAGAAACAACAACTTCACCTTTTTTGGTTTTCAATTTTACTTCAACAATTTCTTCTTTGAAAGAACCTTTTTCAATAGCAGCGAGAGTTTTTTTATAGCTTTGAGTTGCAAATTCATCNNTTGTACACATCCCACAGGCCGTCTTTAATCATGCCATCGGTGACGGTGCTGTTTCCCATTCTCAGACCGCTCCTTACTTTATCGAGGTAGTAGGGGACATTGCTCATAGATTCCATACCACCTGCAACGACTACGTCTGCATCTCCGCACTGAATTGCCTGAGCGGCGAGCATAACCGATTTAAGGCCCGAGCCGCAGACTTTATTAATTGTCATGCAGGGTACCGATTCAGGCAGGCCTGCAAGTATTGATGCCTGGCGTGCAGGCGCCTGTCCGACTCCTGCAGGAAGAACACATCCCATAATAACTTCGGAAACATCTTCATTTTTTATTCCGGCTCTTTTTACGGCTTCTTTAATTACTATTGCACCGAGCTGCGGTGAAGATAATGCAGAAAGAGCTCCCTGGAAACTACCGATTGGAGTTCTTACAGCCGAGACTATGACTACTTCTTTCATTAGAATATATTAATTGATAAAAATTATTTTGCTGCAGAATTAATTATCTTTATAAAGCTATCTGCTTTTAAACTTGCACCTCCGATTAAACCTCCGTCTATATCTTGTTTTGCAAGAAGTTCGGAAGCGTTTTTATCGTTCATACTTCCGCCGTATAAAATTCTTGTATTATCTGCCGTTTCTTTTCCGAACAGGTTTTCAACAGCTTCCCTTATAGCAACATGCATATCGTTTGCCTGTTCAGGAGATGCGGTTTTACCCGTACCGATTGCCCATACAGGCTCATAGGCAACAATGACATTTTTCATATTTTCAACACTTAAATCCTTCAATCCAAGTGTAACCTGTTCATCAACTATTTTTAAATGAAGATTTTTTTCTCTTTCTTCAAGTGTTTCGCCTACACATAGTATAGGTTTTATTTCATTTTTAAGCGCATTTTTTACTTTAGCATTTATCAAATGATTCGGTTCGCCAAAATACTGTCTTCTTTCGCTGTGACCCAGAATAACATATTGGCAGTTTAAACTTTTTATCATAGGTGCTGATATTTCACCCGTATAAGCGCCGTCATCTTTTTGATGAATGTTTTGAGCACCAAGTCCGATTTTTTTGTCTTTTATTAATTCACTTGCTAAGGCGAGTGAAGTAAAAGGCGGACAAACAACAACTTCGGTTTTATCAAGTACATCATTTGATAATCCATGTATTACCTCAAGTAATAACTCTCTTGAAGTCAAAAAAGTTTTATTCATCTTCCAGTTTCCGGCAATAATTTTTTTTCTCATTTTTCAAACTATGTTTTTAAATTTATAAATATTTAATTCAAATTCTTATGTTATTTTTCTTATGTTTCTGAACAACTCAACTGCAATTTTACATGCATAAGTGTGGTTCACAATCGGCAAGGGATAATTTTTTCCGATTATCACTCCGCAATTTTTCTGCACTTCATCCGGCATTTCGGACGGATTATGAATATACTTGAGCGGGACATTATTTAACTCGCTCACATATTTTTTAATATATACTCCTTCGGGATCGAATTTTTTACTTTGCAGAAACGGGTTAAAAATACGAAAATACGGTTGAGCATCGCAGCCAGTCGACGCAGACCATTGCCATCCTCCATTGTTTGAAGCAAAATCGAAATCGATTAGATTCTCTGCAAAATACCTTTCTCCGAGTTTCCAGTCAATCAATAAATCTTTGCTTAAAAACATTGCTGTAATCATTCTCAGCCGATTATGCATCCATCCTTCTTTTTTCAACTGTCTCATACCTGCATCGACAATAGGGTATCCTGTTTTACCTTCGCACCATTTTTTAAAACCAATTAAGTCGTAATTCCATTTAAAATTATCATATTCTTTTTTAAAGCATCCGTTTACGATATACGAGAAATTATATGCGATGCTATAATAAAATTCTCTCCAGATTAATTCATTACGCCATTTTTCAACACCTTCGGATTTTTTCAATTTTGATATAGCTCTTATGCATTCCCTGACATTAACTGTACCGAAATGCAGATGGGCTGATAGCAGGCTGGTACCTTTTTCGGAAGGGAAGTCTCTTTTAATGTGATAATTATTTATTCCGTTTTTGCAAAAATTAATCAGTAATCTCACTGCACTATTTCTTCCGCCTTTAATAAAATCCGATTTACTTAATTTCTTATATTCTTTCTGAAGATTAAATTCGGGGAAGATATTTAAACTAATTTGCTTATCAGGATTTAATTTATTCAGCCTGACTTTGCATTCATCATAATCAAGAGGTGATAATATTTTAAGAAATTTATTTTTAAAAGGAGTGTAGACTGTATATGGCAAGGAATCATCTTTTACAATTTTATTCATTTCCATCAATGTTGAATCGCTGAAAGAATAAAGTTTCCCTGAATTTCTTTTTATTAATTTTTTTATTTTTTCATCGCGATTAATGCAGTATGGTTCAACCTGTTCATTTGCATATACTTCCATTGCCCCGAATTTATCAGATAATATTTTGAAAACATCAAGACGTTTTCCGGTGATTATATGTAATTTGAGTCCTTTACTTTTTAAATTATATTTTAATTCTGAGAGACATTCAAGAAGAAAGGAAATTCTTTTTTCACTGCAGGATTCAAGGGATGATATATTTACAATATATATAAAGCTGTAAGTATCTTTGTCTCTGATTGAATTTACGAATCCGGATAAAGCATGGTTATCAGTTAATCTTAAATCCTTTCTAAACCAGAATATTTTATACATTACCTGATTTTTTAAATTTGGATATTATCAAATCGATTGAATATGCGGCGAAAGGAACAAGCGCAATTTTCATCATTGTCTGGTATCTTGGTAAAGCCAAAAATACAACTGCCATTAGTGTAGAATAAAAAAGAAAAATATAAATATATTTATATTTTAAAAGAGAAAATGATTTAATAAAACCAATAACAGCGAGGATAAGAATTAACAGTGAAGGAATAAGATAGGCGAGGTTAAAAGATCGTGCATCACCGGGATTTATAATCCAGAGGTTATAGATTTTAATGAAAACGTATTTTACTTCAGAGATTAAATTATTCGAAATAAATTCTTTTGCCTTATTAAAATAAAATTCGTTATAATTGATTTCGTAATTATCGGGTGTGCTCTTATTTTTTATTTCGTTTGTAAATTCCCACGAGCCCCAGTTGCCGATTGCAATATCATTATGTCCCCTGTATAAATTAAGCCCGCCGCTTGTTGTGAAGGGTATGAATTTATCAAATACAATATAATTTCGAATTACCCACGGGGAAAATAAAATAATAATAATGGCTGCGCCCGAAAAGAAAAGTTTGAATTGTTTTTTGAACAGGAATGAAATGAAAATAATCAGAAGAAAGACCGAAAATTCACTTCTGAAGTACATTATCAGAACAGACAAAATGAAAAACGGTATTATCTTTTTATTGTCAGAAAAGAAATTTCTATCCATCATCAAAAACAGGCTTATAATAATAAGCAAATGGTAATGAATTACTGCATTATAAGTAACACATGAGAAAATAAATTCGGGTAGTAAAGCAACAATTACTGCAGAGATAATTCCAATTCTTTCAGAAAAATATTTAG
>PMIW01000140.1 GCA_003158365.1 Ignavibacteriota bacterium
ATTTTATACAGCTGATGAAAAAGGGTATACCGATTATCCGCTCTATAAAGCTTGATTTTGTTTAGTGAACAGAAAGATTAGATAAAATAAATTTTAACAATAAAAATATGAAAAGAACAGCAAAAGCACACTGGTCCGGTAACCTGAAAGAAGGTAAAGGAACACTAACCACACAAAGTGGTATTTTAGAAAACACTAATTACAGTTACAAAACCCGTTTTGAAGAAGGTGAAAAAGGGACTAACCCGGAAGAATTGCTTGCAGCCGCACATGCAGGATGCTTCACAATGGCGGTTAGTGCAATGTTAACTCAAAAGGGCTTAAATCCAATATCTTTGGATACGGAAGCAATGGTATCTATGGAAGGTTTAAGTATTACAGGTGTTCATTTATCAATTACGGGATCAGTGTTAAGTATTACTTCCGATGAGTTTACAGCGATAACAAAAGATGCTGAAAAGAATTGCCTGATATCAAAAGCTTTAAGCATTCCTATTAGTTCTGAAGCACATTTTATCGGTTAAAACTGGTTTTAATTTATAAAGCAAAATTATTATTAGAGCATACATTTAATTAGGGAAATGGTATGATTTGATCCTCATATATTACAGTTTTATCCGCTTTGAGTAATCCAGATATCGCCGGCATTTGCTGTTGGATCGGTTTTAACGAAATCCACGTGTTGAAACAGATTTTGTTCCATTACCTGAGACAAAATGAACTATCAATTAATATTTTTTAATAATTTAAGAAAACTGAAATGAAAAAACTGATTATAGTATTTCTGGTAATTGCAATATCTTCCTTTGCCTCAACCTTAAATAATTATTCGCTTGATAAAAACCACGCAAGATTGGGATTTAGTGTCGTACATTTCGGAATATCCCACATTGAAGGGAATTTCAAAAACTTTAGCGCAACATTAAATTCATCGAAAGAAGATTTTACGGACGCAGTTATTGAAATGTCAGCAGATGTTAAATCCATTAGTACTGAAGTTGAAATGAGAGACAATGACCTTAGAAGTGAAAACTGGTTCAATGCAGAAAAATATCCTGACATTACATTCAGAAGCACATCCTTCAGAAAAACTGAAGGCAGCAATTATGATTTGTCAGGAGATTTCAAAATGTGCGGTGTGACAAAGCCGGTTATATTCAATGCAACATATAACGGAAAAGCTGCTAATCCTCATTACAATACAACATCGGTCGGATTTACAATAACAGGAAAACTTAACCGCAGCGATTTTAAATTAGGTGGAGACCCATTAATGACCGGTGTAAGTGATGAAGTTGAGCTAAGATCAAATGTGGAATTTATCGTAAAATAAAAATAACCTTTTTTTACTACACCGCCAATCAGGAGATCGTCCCGGCAGGTCGGGAAGTCTCGTCGATTCCGCTAAAAGCAACCCGAAAAATAAGTTTTTCCGGGCTGTTTTGTAAGTAGTATATTTGTGAATTCATTCTAATTTGTAAATGAATTTTTATAATTTTGACTTCTGAATAATTAATGTCCACTTTCAGGACTTGCGCCTTTTTCTATATATAATATTTATTTGGCAAGGCTTAATTATTTCTATCTCATAATAAATAATCCTTTTTGGTCCGGAAGGTAAGTCATTGTATTGATGATATTCTTAATATATTCCCGGAATAATTTTCTTTGTTTTTGATTTATATGTTTCATATTCTTTTCCGAATTCACCCGTCAACAACTTCTCTTCAATTAGAATTCTGTAACTTATTGAAATAAATATTGAAATTGAAATTACTAAAAAAGATATAATATTATTCATCGCAATAGAAAGACCGGAAAGTATCAAAAACAGTCCTGAATAACTGGGGTGCCTGATTTTTTTGTATAACCCGTCGGTTTTTAAAGGGTGGTATTTGTTTATTGCAACATCCACGGTGAATGCATTTTTTAGCTGAAATATTGCTCCCCATCGCAGTATTAAACCGGCTAAAAATATTATAACTCCTGTGCAATAAATAATTATATTCGAAAAGCCCCATATCCCATAACCTTCGAAATAAAAACCTGCTGTTATACAAAACACAATTGAGAACCATAATATCAATAATGAACCTTTGTCATTTCTTTTTGAAACAGAAGTTTTTTTAGATCTTTTTATAAGCATTAAAACAAACTCGGAAATGAAGAAGAAATAAGACAAGTAAATTAATAATTCCATAAGTATTGGTTTTTTTAAATGATACGTATAAGTTAATAAATTGTTCGGATATATGTTATAATTAATTTTAGAACTTATTTTCTGGCTGTTTTGAGTTACGGATGATTTGTTAGTGAATTGTGACTAATCATAGGCACTTAAAATCAAATCCGTAAAATAATTTTATTATATTTTTTAAAATTCCCATAAAAATATCTGTTAATTTAAAAATGTTTTTACAAATTATATTTGTAAAATAATAACTTGATTTTATTAATTGAATCGCACAATTTTGAGATAACTAAAATAAGGGTATATTAAAATGGAAGTTAAAATAGAAGACAAAAAGCTAATAATCGTTATAGATTTACAAGAACCTACACCCAGTGCATCCGGTAAAACATTAGTGGTGGCAACTACACACGGAAATGTGCCAACTGAGTGCGTTATTGATGGTAAAAAAGTTGTAATAGGTCTGAATGCCTATATAAAGAAATAAACATTGGTCAAAACATTTTATTAAATAACAAATAAAATTATGCTAAAATCATTCAACTTTCAAATTCAGGTAACCTGCCCGGGATGCAATTCCAGTCATCCTGTTTCAAGTCTTCTCGCAAATGAAATCTGTGGAAATTGCGGCAAGGAGCTTGTTATGAATAATATTATTCAGCGGACGTTTGATTTTGGAGAAGTAGACAGAATAAAAATTATGAATGGATTTCTTAAATGCAATATTAATCCAAGAAATGCATCCGATTCTATAGGCTCAGTATCTGAAATTAAAATGAATTGCTGGTCACATTCCGCCAGTTGTGAAGAATGCAAAACACTCTTGGAGGAACCTGATATTTTGGATTCCATTGCAAATAAAAAACCAATCTATTGCAAAAAGTGTAATCATCCTATGCCCGTCAGACCTGCGGATGATGAAATAAAGCAGTTCCATCCAAAGGCTATAGGAGTAATAAATGACTCAAGAGGTTTTGATGCTCATCCGGATACTATTGAAAATAAAAGCCAGACTATTGTATTTAGTTGTATGAATGCGGTGCCGGACTTAAGCTTGATAAGCATTCTGAAAGACTGATGAAATGCACTTATTGTGACAATGAAAATTATTTACCCGATGCTATCTGGAACAGGCTGCATCCATATAAGGAACCTGAGCATATTTATTTGATACTTGATCTGGAAGAAAGTGATATGAAAGAAACGCTGGATTATTTTTTTGATTTGAAAATATTCGACGATTTTATTTTGATGGGAATCCGGGAAAGTTACTTTTCAGACTTTATAAATAATTACTTCACATCGGAAAACGGAGTATTCCTGACGGATTCCGTTAAATGCTGGTGGAAAATTCTTTTAAACGGTAAATATGAAAGAACTTCATCAGACGAGGTATTAAACACTACAATCGAATTAGATGTTGACATATATAAAATACTGTATATTGAGGATGTAAAAAATATTTTCTTTTCAAATTTCAGGAATAATTATGAAAANNTTTCAAAAGACCCTGATGAAAGTGTTCGTCTCGCAATTGGAAAAAATAATATTCCGGAGAAACCTGTAACTCCGCCAGAAAAACAAATAGCACAACCTAAAAAACAAATAACACCTCCGGTCAAAGAGGAAAAAAAAGGATTTTTTGGAAAACTAT
>PMIW01000007.1 GCA_003158365.1 Ignavibacteriota bacterium
TCCATATCATAATGCGGATGAGCATTTATATCATTCGGCACTCCGTGAGTTGCCCATCTCGTATGCCCTATTCCTATTGTACCGTTAAATATATCCAGGTCAAGTTCTTTTTCCAGACATTCAACCTTGCCTGCTTTTTTCACGCTGACTATCCCGTTATTATCCTGAATAATAGATACCCCTGCTGAATCGTATCCCCTGTATTCCATTCTTTTCAGTCCTTCCATTATTATAGGAAGTGAATTTCTCTTCCCGATGTAACCTACTATACCGCACATAATTTTGACTCTTTAAAATTTAAAATTACTATTAATTAAATTAACTATAAAAAATTGCAAAAAAAATGATAACAAGATGGAATTTGTTACCGGAATAACGAATATATAAACAAAAAGCCTGTAAATAAAATTTACAGGCTTTAAAATTTTCTTGTAATAAAATTTATCTCAGTCCGAACATAGATGCCGAAGCTTCAGCAAACCTTACAATCGGAACAAAATATATCCCGAAAAAGATTGTGGGGACTATAAACAAAAGTAACATTATATAATATCCGTATCCGTATTGAATCTTTGAATCATATCCTTCGTCGGGTTTCATAAGGAACATATATTTTAAAACCTTGATATAGAAGAAAAGCGATACGACACTGTTAAGCAATCCTATTAGCGCAAGCCAGAGTAAATGTTTTTCGATTAAAGCCGAAAACAAATAAAATTTTCCGATAAATCCTGCAGTCGCCGGAACTCCCGAAAGCGCAAACATAAATACTCCCATTGCCACGCACACAAACGGAGAGCGGTATCCAAAACCCTTCATATCTTCTATGCTGTCGCTGTTAAGTTTATTTGCAATCAACATTGTTGCATAAAATGCTCCGAGGTTCATAAATAAATACGCCATCAGGTATACGAACATTGCAGTTAATCCTGCCTGGTTGGCTACAACCAGCCCGAGCATTATATAACCAGACTGTGCTATAGAAGAATAAGCAAGCAGACGCTTCATACTTGTCTGCCAGATAGCCACAAAATTTCCGATTATCATGGAGGCGACTGACAATACAATTATAATTTCAGTCCACTTAATTCCGTCAATTATCTGCCATGCTCCCGCAACGTTTACAAATGATTTCAGGAACGTAGTAGCGAAAAATCTTATCATAACTGAAAAACCCGCTGCAGAAGATGTAACCGCAAGAAATGCAGTAACGGGAATCGGTGAACCTTCATACACGTCAGGTGTCCAGAAATGGAACGGAACGGATGAAATCTTATAACCGAAACCTGCCATAACCATAACTATCGAAATTATTATCATCGGATTCGTTGTTGAGCCTATTCCCGATAAAATTGTTGCTGTTTCATATATATTCATTGTCCCTGTAAATCCATAAAGCAGAGACATGGCGTAAATCATAATTCCCGAAGAAGCGGCACCGTAAATAACATATTTCATTGCAGCTTCGGATGAGCGTTTCACTTTTTTTGTATATCCTGCAAGTACATAAGATGTAAGACTGACCAATTCAAGCGACAGATACATCATAAGCATATTTACCGAAGAAGCCATCAAGAATGCTCCCAGTGTCAATGCAAGGAATAAATATGTATGCTCGTTTTTATGATCGCCTTCTTTAAATTCTCTTGATGAAACTGCAAACAATAAAATAAATATAGTCGAAAGTATAAAAAGAAATTTAAAGAAAATCGAATAAGGGTCTATAACAATCATATGTTTGAACAGGCTTACGTCACCGAGTTCATATTGTAAATATACGAAATATCCGCTTACCATAAGACCAATAATTGCTATTACTGTAACAATCACTGATTTCTTTTTCAAAATCAAATCTGCCAGTATACAAACAATCAGCGTTACGATTAAAACCGTTTCCGGTAAAAAATATGAAAGTTTATTAAATATTTGCGGTTGCACAATAATAATTTTTTAATTTTAATTCAAATGCCAGATTACATTAACAAGCTGATTTACAGTCGATGTCATTAAATTCAAAAACGGTGTCGGGAAAATCCCAAGCATTATAATGATTACCAATAATGGAACCGTGCTTAATAATTCCCTTCCGCTTATATCAGTAAGATTGTTCCATTTTTCGGGTAATGTTCCGAAGAATAATCTCTGAATCGTCCATAAAATATACGCTGCGTTTAATATTATTCCCAGTGTCGATATAATCGTTAATACTCTTATTGTCTCGTTTTTAAATCCGCCGAGGAATACGAATGATTCACTTATGAATGCACTTAAGCCCGGCAGACCAATCGATGCAAAGAATGCAATAATAATAACTGCAAAGTACTTGGGCATCTTGTTGGCAAGTCCGCCGAAGTCGTTAAGGCCTCTTGTATGGGCTCTGTCATAAATTATCCCGACGCTAAGGAAGAGTACAGCTGTGATTGTACCGTGATTGAACATCTGGAACACTGCTCCGTTAAATCCGATTGCAGTTCCTGAAGCTATACCAAGCATTACATAACCCATGTGAGAAATCGATGAGTATGCAATGAGTTTCTTAAAGTCCTTCTGAGCCATTGCACAGAGTGCGCCGTAAACAATATTTATCATAGCAAGTATAGCCATTGGATACATGAACCACACTGCCGCATCAGGAAATATCGGGTATGAAATTCTCATTATGCCATACGAGCCCATTTTCAAAAGCACGCCTGCAAGAATAACCGAGATTGCCGTGGGAGCTTCTACGTGTGCGTCAGGCAGCCACGTGTGGAACGGAAAAATCGGCACTTTGATGGCAAACCCTATAAACAAAGCAATGAAAGCAAGATACCTCATATTTGTTCCTACACCGCCTAAGAGTGAATTAGGGTCGATCGATGCCGGATTCATCAGCGTAAGCATGTTAAATGTATGCATTCCTGTAACAGGATCCTTTGAACTGAAATATAACGCGATTATGGAAATAAGCATGAAGATACCGCCAAAGAAAGTGTAAAGGAAGAACTTGATAGCCGCGTATTCCCTTCTTTCACCACCCCAAATTCCGATTAAGAAGTACATCGGGAGAAGCATAATTTCCCAGAATACGAAGAAAAGGAATAAATCCAGAGCGCAGAATGTACCCATCATTCCCGTTACCAGGAACAGGTACAACATGTAATATCCCTTCTCGTTCCGCTTTATGCTGAATGAAGCAAGCGCACCTACAAAACCTATTATTGCCGTGAGTATTATCATTGGCAATGATATTCCATCAAGACCCATGAAATAATCAATATTAACTTTTCCTTCCCATATTACGGCAGGAATATTTATCCACGAAACTTTTTCGATAAATTGAAAACCTTCGATTTTATTTATTCCTGATAAATCCTTGTTGTAATTAAGAAGAAGTATTACAGATAATATAATCTGTAAAATCGGGAAAGCCAGAGCAACATACTTTATTGACTTTTCATATGCTTTAGGTATGAAAACAATAGCCAGCATTCCCAGGACAGGCAAAAAGACTATCCAGCTTAATATACCGATACCAAGTATTGGAAATTGTACCATTACTTTTGTTTGTTATTTAATAATTATAATTTAAAAAACTTTTTCATTGATATCCGATTTCGATATCTTTCCTTGTGCCGAAAGAGGGAGTCGAACCCTCACGAGATTTAAGTCTCGCTGGATTTTGAGTCCAG
>PMIW01000094.1 GCA_003158365.1 Ignavibacteriota bacterium
TCCCCAGTCACAGTAATTATTTACCTTATTATCCGATTTAGTCTTCAGGTACTCGGGAAGAATTTCATATGTTCTAATCAGAACCTCTTTTTCCTTTACAAAATATGCCGAGCAGTCGAAATTGGTAAAGAGCCATTTGTGAGGATTGAAAACAAATGAATCAACCTGCTCTATTCCCTTAATCATCCATTTGTATTCGGGTAAAATCAATGCCGAGCCGGCAAAAGCCGCATCCACGTGAAGCCATAAATTATACTTCCTGCATATATCGGATATTTTTTCAAGCGGGTCAACTGCAGTCGAACCTGTAGTGCCAAGCGCAGCTACGACACATAATGGTTTTAACCCGTTTTTAATATCATTATTAATTGCTTCATCGAGTGCAACAGCATTCATTCTGAATTCTTCATCTGTTTTAACTTTAATAAGATTTTCTTTCCCGATACCTGCAATCTTTACAGCTTTCTCAATAGAAGAATGGGTTTCTGTCGAGCAGTACACTCTAAGATTATTAATATTTTTAAATCCCTCATTGTTGATTTTATATCCGGAATATTTCTCTCTTGCGGAAATTATAGCGGCAAGTGCTGATGTTGAAGCTGTATCCTGAATAACACCTGAAAAACTTTCGGGAATTCCAATCATTCCCTTGAGCCAGTTCATTACTTTTTCTTCGAGCTCGGCTGCCGCAGGAGAGGTTTCCCATTTCATTCCCTGCACACCCAATGCTGACATCAGCATTTCTGCCAAAAGTGACGGAAAGCTCGAATTAGCGGGAAAGTATGCAAAGAAATTCGGACTTTGCCAGTGCGATATACCCGGCAGTATAATTTCCCTGAAATCACTGAANNCGGCTACAAACAAACACAGCCATCTACTTATAATTTCCCTGAAATCACTGAATATGGATTCTATCGATTCGCTGTTTTCTGGAGGTAAATCGGGCAGTTTGTTAAATATTTCTTTCGGTCTGACACGGGATTTTACGGGAAAGCTTTCTATGCTTTTGTAATACCCGACTATCCAATCGATAAACTCATAAGCGTGTATTCTAAACTCTTCTATATTGTCTTTCAAAACTTTTTATTTATAAATTTTAAATTCCACTCTTCTGTTTTTTTGCCTCCCCTGCTCGGTATTATTATCGGCAATTGGTTTTGAGCTTCCAAAACCTTTTGCTGTTAACCTGCCAAGATAAATTCCGTTAGACACAAGATAATTTAATACAGATTCTGCTCTTGCCTGAGAAAGTTTTAAATTATAGTCATCAGAACCTACATTATCCGTATGAGCATCTATTTCAATTTTTATCCCTGTATTTTCAGACATCAGCCTTACAATTTTATCAAGCTCGGAATATGATTCGGTTTTAACTTCAGATTTACCGAAATCAAAATAAACATTATCCAGAGTAATTATTTCAGGCTCTTCCGGGACCTCGACTATCGTTTTCAATTTAAGCGCGACATCAAATTTCATTTCCTTATAACCGTTCACACTTGAATAATCAACAAATCCCGCATTATTATTGTACCCCGGCGAGGAAAATTTAAATTTGTATTTTCTTCCTCCAGGAACGATAAGACGAAATCTTTTCTTTCCCGGGTTATACTTGGCATAATATTTTTGCGTCACATCTGTAACTGACTCGAATGTAATATCGGCAGATATCGGTTCCGAATTTTTTATATCGGTAACTTTTCCCGTAAGTACAACAATCGGTTTTGGAAGAAAACTCGGATTTAACTGCATCCTGAAAATATCATTCTGACCGATTGAACCGTCTCCCGATACAAAATAACTGTGCTTGCCGTCAGGAGAAATAGAGAAATAACTTTCCCACGAATCGGAATTTACAAGCGGTCCAAGATTAATCGGCTCACTCCATCTCAGCCAGGAATTGTCAAGCCTCTGGCTTAAATAGATATCAGCCGAACCGTATCCGCCTTTTCTGTCACTTGAAAAAAACAATGTCACTTCATCAGGAGCAAGAAAGGGTGCGAAGTTCCCCTGTATTCCGCTTTTTCCGTTTACAGTTTCACTTAGTTTTGCAGGCTCAGACCACAAAGTATCGTTTTTCAGAAATGAAACGAAAATTTCGTTAAATGCTGTATCAGCTGAAATGTTTTTATATAAAAATAATATCTTCCCGTTCTTTGCTAAATGAACTCCCCAGACATTTGATTTGCTTATGAAATTTTCGAAGTTATTTATTTTTAATTTTTCAGGTTCCTCCCATCCGTCGATATATTTATAAGATAAATATAAACCATTAATAGCATTCATCGTATCCTTTTTATTTTGTGCTGCAAGTATCACACTCCCGTCAGCCGTGATTGAAACTATCTGAAATTTTGTATCGGGATAATTTGCGAAAGGCAGATTTAATTTCTTTGTATTGCTGCAATATCCCGTAATATCCAAATCAGAATACCAGGCTTCCTGTACGAAACCCTTACCGGGCCTGAATTCACTCCTGATAAAATATAATATCTTCCCGTCCTGTGATATAACGGGACCTAATTCATCAAATTCGGTATTAACATTTTCACCTAAATTTTCTTTTTTCTGAGAATAGGTTCTGTAAGTATTCAGAAGTATCAGGCAAATACTAAATACAAGTATTAATGTTCTTTTTGTCATTAATAGTTTTTTAGTTATAGTTAAACATATAACCTTATTGAATCATATTCAATGTTAAATGTCAGAAGCTAATTAAATGAGCCTCAATAATTTTTAAAGGAAAATTCTAACTTCTTTAACTTCTTGACTTCCGTTCTTAATTTAAAATTTAACATTCCTGCCTGCAGCAGGCAGGTATAATTTAAAATTGAAGTTGTTCAACTCCCTGTTTGAAAATGATATCCACAGGTATTCCTGCCGAATTAATCCTGTCAAGATCCTTCTGAAGTTCGGGCTTGATAAAACCGTCTTTTTCTATTAATGCTTTTGTATTATTATAATCCCCGTCACCCTGAAGTTTCAGAATCAGCTGAACCGATGCAGTGACTGCTTCCTTCATTTTATCAAAGTTTACACTGTAAGTTCCGTCATCACTTCTGTTAAAAGCACCCATCTTCTTGAATAATTCAAACTGCATCATGTTTGCTTTCCCGTGTGCATCTGCCGCGCTGAACCTGCATGAGCGGAATATCCCGGCAAGAAAAGTAACATAATTATCCATAACCTCACCTGAGGTCAGTTCTCCCATTTCATAAAGCTTTGTAACAAGATACAATCCGAGAATATCGGCTTTCCTTTCCTCTATTGCTCCGTAAAGCTCCTTCAATGCATCTCTTACGGTGCCTTTATCGTCAATAGTATTCTTGATTCCAAGTCCGTGAGCGACTTCGTGAAAAGTAACATTTTCAAAGAATGCATCGAACTTAACATATTTTCTTTGCTCGGGCGTAATTATCAGATTTGAAATCGGAATCAAAATGCTTTCGAATTTTGCCTGCATAGAATTCTTCAATTGCAATCTGCGCGAACCTTTTTTCAACTGTACTTCTTCATCATTCGGTAGATTGATTGCTATAGTCTTCCCGCCTGAATTGCAGTCACCCGCATAATATAAAGTATAATATACATTCATATCGGATTCAGTGCTCGGAATTTCTTTTTTATATGCATCTTCAACAGGCAATCCGCTCTGCAGTGCCGGCAGCATTGCCGTAAACTTCGCAAGCTTCTTGCTCCACTCGGGGTCTTTTACCAGTACGTTTGCTTCAAAGGCTGTTTTATATCCGAAAAGTGCATCTTCGTAATTTTCAATCGGACCTACAACAAAATCTATATTGGAATTTTTCATATCCATCCATACAAAATCACTCGGCTGGTAATTATCCGACAGAAATGCATCTGACCTCATATTCATATACTTTTTCAATCCTTCATCATCGGATAATTTCGCAATTTCTCTCATCAAATCCGCAGCTTTTGTAAGTTTATCTTTGTATGCTACAGAATAAGGAACTACTTTCAGTTTATTATCATCGCCCCTTACAAGAATTGTGTA
The DNA here is from genome assembly GCA_003158365.1 of Ignavibacteriota bacterium. Taxonomy (GTDB): domain Bacteria; phylum Bacteroidota; class Ignavibacteria; order Tepidaquicellales; family Tepidaquicellaceae; genus FEN-1279. Next base: position 4,019 of record PMIW01000094.1, read on the forward strand.
CTGGCTCTTTTTATCTTTATCATTTAATTTTTCAAATTCCTCTTTAGTCATATCAACAGGGTAGAAATTAGCGCAGGCGGACTTTTTCCCGATTCCGTCTATAAATGGTTTATCTTCATTCAATCTCTCCCACGGACCGTAATTTATTTCCACGAATTTTTTCGTGTCCGCATCTTTAATTGAATTCAACAACTTATCTTTGTCTCCGTAAGTCTGCATCCAGAAAATATCGTCTATTAATTTTGCAGCTTCAATCATCAAAGGAATAATTTTCTTTTNNAATTTTGCGACTTCAATCATCATCGGGATAATTCTCTTTTCTTTCGGAGAAAGGAAAGAAAGGTCGGCAGTAAGCGTTACCTCTTTATACATTTTCAGCTTTTCCGAAATATTTATCTGTGAATTTGAATTTTTACTTAAAATCATTGTAAGAAGAATAATTATTAAAACACCTTTTTTAACCATATTGTTTTTGTTTATTTTATGTAAAAATAGATTAATAATATGAATAATAAAATTACCTTATAATTATACATTCTTAGTGCAAAGGAATTAAATTGAAATATTCCTAAAATATGATGAAATTAGGATAAACTAATACTATATGAAAAAAATATTACTGTATCCTATTCTTATTTTTATATCTTTGTTTTTAAATTCAGGTTTTTCCCAGTGGGTTCAGAACGGTCCTGAAGGCGGAATTATAAATACCCTCGCTATCAGAAGCAGCGGTGTGATTTATGCCGGAACTTACAAAGGTGTTTATTTAACGGCAAATTTTGGTGATAATTGGACAAGAGGTAATAATAATCTTGATAACATCGGCAGTGTTTTATCGATTACATTCGGCACATCGGATATTTATGCAATAGTTCAGCCTGCATTTGGAAGCGGAAATATTACCTTCGCAAAATCAACAGATAACGGATATAATTTTAATACTGTAAAAGATATTAATGCAAATGTAATACTTGCAAACAGCAGTAATATAATCTTCGCTGGCAATAAACCTTCTTTTGTCTCAGGTTATGAAGGTAGCGTATCTTATTCATCCAACGCAGGAGCAAACTGGGTTCAGACAAATCTTAGCAAGACATTGAGCATTTACGATTTATACATTTCAGGCAATACGCTTTATGCAGGCGGAGACAGCGGGGTTTATTCTACAACAAATTCAGGCTCAACCTGGAATAAATATAGCAGCGGACTGCCCGGTAACATAAAAGTGTACTCTTTTAAAATAAACGGAACAGATTTTTATATCGGTACAAATCTTGGAATTTATAAATCCACTAATTCAGGCAGTACGTGGATTAACGTTACTAACGGCCTTCCTACTTTTAAACCATATATTGCAATCGAAGTAAAAGATAATGTTATTTTTGCTTCAAACTATTCAAAGGGTGTTTACAAATCTACAAACGCAGGTGCAAACTGGGCGAGATGTGAAAACGGATTAACGGATTTGCTTATAAATAAATTTTTGGTTTACGGCAGCTATCTTTTCGGTGCATCGCAGGGCTGCGGGACATATATTACCGCTGATTACGGCACAAACTGGTATCCGAAAAACTCCGGACTTAAAGGTCATTGTATCTATACAATGATAAATAACGGAACATTATTATATGCAGGGACACAGGGCGGAGGGATTTATTATTCTAACGACGGACTTACGTGGATTAATTTGAATTCCGGACTTGCAAATACAGTTGTTTATTCTTTAATCTATGCTAACAGTGCATATTATGCAGGTACATTCGGAGGAATTTTTAAAAGCACAAATAACGGGAATAACTGGACTGCAGCAAACGGCGGCCTGCTCGATTCTGCGGTGCTTACATTAACATCCACAACAACTTCACTTTTTGCAGGTACTCAGGGCGGCTGACTTTATAAATCCGATGACTGGGGAAATACATGGGTAAAAGCGCATAATGGTCTGACGGGTGATACAGTTAATGTTCTGGTAAATCTTAATAACATATTGTTTGCGGGTACAAAAACATCGGGAATATTCCGTTCTACAAATTCGGGTGCAAACTGGTCAAGCTGCAATACAGGATTCGATAACTTGCCATACGTTCTTACTTTTTCTTTAAAAGGAACAAATGTTTATACGGGAAGATACGGCTCAGGCGGATTTTACAAATCGACAGACTACGGACTCAGCTGGACACAAATTTTATCAAATCCCGGAGGAAGCAATAATGTTCTTACATCTCTCGTATATAATAATGCAGTACTCGTCGGAATTTATGCCACAAACGGAGGAACAGTAATTTATACTACAAATGAGGGTGTGAACTGGAAGGATGCGAGCACGGGTACATCCGGAAACCCGCCATGGTACTACACAGACCTGAGGTCATTCTTAAATTATAACGGAACATTTTTAGTCGGCACATACGGTAAATCAATATTTTCCGCTCCGTTTAATCAGGTTATTGGTATAAAACAAATCAGTTCTATTATTCCGGATAAATATTATTTATATCAGAATTATCCGAACCC
>PMIW01000101.1 GCA_003158365.1 Ignavibacteriota bacterium
GGATGAACCTGCAAGCGCTCTTGACCCTATTTCAACAGCTAAAATTGAAGAATTAATTTTTGAATTAAAAAAAAGTATTACAATTGTTATTGTTACACATAACCTGCAGCAGGCCGCTAGGGTTAGCGATTTTTGTGCATTCTTTTTTAACGGCGAGGTGATTGAATACGGAGCATCAAGACAGATTTTCACTGCTCCGAAAAATGAGCGGACTCAAAATTATATAACCGGGAAGTTCGGTTAATTTTTTAGAAATTAAAAAAAATTATTTTTATGTACCAGTATCTTGAAGAAGAATTAGACCTTCTAAAAACAAAGATTATTAAAATGGGAAGCCTTGTCGAAGAACAGCTTGAATTTGCTTTGAAAAGTCTCTTTGAGCAGAACCTGGAACTCGCAAAAATCGTAATCGAGCGCGACAAAAAAGTGGATAAGTATGATGTTAAAATCGATAAGCTTTGCCAGAAAATTTTCGCCCTTACACAACCCGTTGCTGTCGATTTGAGATTAATAATGTCGGCTCTGAAACTCAATAATGAAATGGAAAGAATGGGCGATATAGCCGTAAACATTGCTGAAAATGCTGAACCGCTTGTAAATAATATTGACTTGTTAAAAAGGGTTCAACTTGATATTATGGCTGAGAAAGTTATGACTGTTGTGCAAAAGGCTATAGATTCTTTTGTGAATAACGACCACGAAATTGCTTTTGGCGTGATTAAATCAGATGATGTAATCGACAATATGGACAGGGAAATATTCGTTAAACTGGTTGAAGAAATGACAAATGATAATTCCCTTATAAATCCGGGCGCTCATTCGATTTCGGTTCTAAGGCATCTGGAACGACTTGCAGACCACGCGACAAATATAGCCGAAGAAGTCATATTTCTTGTAGATGCTAAAATTGTAAAGCATAAAAATAATCTGGATAATTTGGATATCAAGTCAGAAGAAATAATTTGACCTCATTATTAAACTATAATATTAAATATTTACAAAGATTTCTACTGTTTTTTTCTGCATTTATTTTTTTATGGACTGATTACTCTAACGCGCAGCCTGTAAAAAAAGATACTGTCTATCATTCCCAATTCGATACAAATAAAATTGCAAATCCATATGTTCTCGATTCCAAATCCGATACAATCGGCTACCAGTCTTACATCTGGAGTGACAGAAAAAATCTTTCTGAAATTGTGAATGATAAAGCCGGATATTTCATAAACTATCTTGGCATCGGCGGAAGAAATCCAATCAGCTTCAATAATTTTGACGAAAGTCATATTGGTATTTTCAGGGACGGCGTGCCTATTAATGAAAATTTGTTTGGCAAATTTGATGAGGAAAATGTATCGGTCAGCGAGATTGAAAAGATTGAAGAGGTATCGAATATTTCTTCATTTCTCTATGGATTAAATTCATCCGGGAAAGCTATTAATATTATTACTAAAGACGGCTTTCAGCCTACACTTTTCTCACAGCTCAGATATTCTCAGGATAGGTACGGAGCCTTGTTTGCGGACTTCTCTCTTAATGTCCCCTTTTCAAAAAAGTTTAATTTCATTTTCGGTATCAACAGCCATTTTACGGATGGGTATTACCAGAATTCCGACTTCAATGTCTGGCGCGGAAGAATGAAAGTGAATTTTTATGCTTCTCCGAAGCTGAATATACAGGCAGCATTTAATTATGCCAAAATCAACCGCCGCCTGAACGGAGGACTGGTATATAACACAGATGATACACTGAAAAATGCTAATTATGCTGAGGTGTACAGTTTAGGAAAATATGAAAGATTTTCGAATTATTATTTTAATATTACAGCAAATGCAAATTTATTTAGTGATAAAAACTCGCTGACTAAATTTACTTTTTATACAAATAATATAACAAGACTTTTGCGAAATGGCGAAAATGGTATAGACCCGAATATAGATTTGCTTCACAATGATTACCATTATATTCAGTATGGATTAGATTTCGACCAGCATATCAGAAAAAAATTCTCGGATTTTGTGGAAGCAAATCTCATGATTGGAGGTAATGCATATTATAACCTTAATAACTATTCACTGCAGGACTTTTTTATTTATCCCGTTGATAATATGCAATCGTCCTATTCATATAATTTATATGCATTCAAAACAAAACTCGATGCTTCAATTTATAAATTTTTGGTTTCAGGCTCTTTAAAATCTGTATATTATCAAAAGAACTTCTGGAATAGCTATGGTTTGGAAGGAAAATACAAATTTATTGAAAAAAATGAATATAAATTTTTATTAAAGGGAGGTTGTAATGCTACTTCTTCACCTATGACACTTGGAAGTTACTACTATGAATTTGGATTTGAAACTCAATATAAAAATTTATACTTAGATGCATATCAATATAATTGGGTGTATATGGACAGAAGAGAAAAATTATTTTCATCTTTAAACGGCAATTATTCTTTAAAATACCTGATGAAATACTTTGATTTAGGGGTAAATGCTAATTATTCCTCTGATACTACTTTTCCATCAATATATCTTAAATCAGATATTGTTTATCATAATTTTTTCTTCAACAATAAACTTGATTTAAAACTCGGAATAAGTTTAAAATATTTTTCTAAGACCGATTTGCGGTCTTTTAATATGAATCTTTATNNTTTACTTATAATCGCTCACCGGGATTTCCGATTCAAAAGAATCTCTTCAATATGGATTTCTATATAGGTGCAAGAATAGGAACAGCAGATATAAATCTTACAGTTGCAAACATTTTCGATAATTTAAATTATACTACTGCAATTTATCCTTATGATGCGCGCGGCGGGTTTTTAAATACTATTTCCAGGTTTTCTATTGTCTGGGATTTTAACAGATAATAGTTTTTCACACGCTTCAAACACTTCATCGACACTGATAGTCTTCATGCACTTGAAATCATCCTCACCTTTCCAAAGGAAGGTCGCGGGTTTCGGCGAATTGTAAAAACATGGACTGCAATCCAGATCTTTTCTTACTATTATATATTTTGTATTCCACGGATAAAGTTCTTTGTGGTTTGTGTATGCAAAAATCCCGACTGTCGGAATTCCGAACGCTCCTGCTGAATGTAAAAATGCCGTGTCATTCGAAACAAATAAATCGCAGAACTTCTGCCTCGCCATCGAATCCATAAAATTATTTGTCGATGCAAACACCCCGTGATTCCCGAGCATTTCATTTACTTCAGTATTCAAATCTCTTTCATTCCCGAATAGGAGTATTATCGCATTGTATTCATCAATCAATCTTTTCCCGAGGTCTGCATATTTAATCTTATCCCATCTTTTGTGTATATGATTTTTTAGAAGCGCTGAGCCGGTATGAAATCCTACGATTAATTTATTATCGGGATTAATTTCTTTGAACCAATTTTCAGCAGCTTTTATATCTTCATCTTTAATTGCAATTTCCATATTACTAACTTTATCTTCGGATGGAATCTCAACAACCGCTCTTGCAATTTCATAGTTCTGCAAGACATTGTGCCTGTCTTTAACTTCATCGACTAAAACCGAATTTAAAAATTCAAACCTGAAAAAATTAGTGTGTATGTAATGATGAGCAATTCTTTTCTTTGCCCCAAGAAGGAAATTTAAAAAATTATATTCAAACCTGTTTGCGGGATAAGTATTTATCGAAATATCATATTTGTTTTTTCTTATTTCCTTAATTTCTTTCAGGGATTTAATCTTAGACTGGTGAAGAAAATCAATGAAATAAATATTTGTCAGGTAAGGAGATTCTGAATACATCTCTTTAACGGATTTATACATGGCAAGCATGCCTATCTGCACACCTGGTATTTTCTCTTTCAGTACTTTCAGAGTTGGAGAAAACATCAGCGCATCACCGTTTCCCGATAAAGCATTTATTAATATCTTCATTTATCCGTGTTTTGCAAATCTAACTTTTTCTTTCTGTTATAGGTAAAAGTAAAAAACATAGTACCCAGCAGCCATATAAGCATTAAAGGCATTGAAACACTAAGACCCGTTTTGAAAGTATCGGATTCGTAATTAAATAAAACCGTATGCTTTCCTTTCTCAAGATATACTGCTCTCTCGCAATAATCCGCCCTGTATAAATCCGCGCTATTACCGTCGATATATGCTTTCCAGGCCGGATAATAAACTTCGCTTAAGAAAAGGAATCCGTTCTCAGCTGTTTCAACTTCAGCTTCAATATTATTTAATTCATATTTAATTATCTTAACTTCTGATTTCGGAACAATAGTGTCTTTTAAAACAGGTAAAGTAAAATCTTTCTTATTTGTCTCGATTACAATTGTTTTATGATGGTCGAAATCCTTACCTGCCATATAACTTTTCAGTGCTGCAGAATCTTTCTCCTCAAAATATTTTGCATCGTAAAACATTCTTGCCTTTGGTAAATAAGACTGATTCACATAAAATTTATATGCATTCGGATTATTTGCTTTAAGTGATGCAGGGTCAAGTTTGTATTTCACATTCATTATATCGTGTGTCTGCGAGCTCCCTGCTTCACTTTTATTAATCGGGATATATTTATCAAGTATCAACGCTCCGTACCCTTCCAGTAGCGGTATCCTGTTTATCATACCTGAATTCCTTTGAAAATAAGATGTATAAGGATATTCACGCATATTGACCCTGAATACTTCAGTCTTCAGCTCATTTTTAAATTCATCTTCTTTTTGCTTTCTCTGGCTGTATAAAACATCCGGATTAATCGAGCCGTTATTCTGCTCATACCAGTTTATATAAATATCAAATGCGGTTATGAGCAGTATCAATACAATAAAGAAATTCAATTTTATTTTATCTGAGATGAAGAAATATACAGCCGATGAAGTCACTGCAAGAAAAATAAAAAATGAAAAATACTGACCTCGAATCCAGGCATTTACTTTCTCGCCTGTTTGCGGATTATTAACATTAAAGAAACCTGAATAAACCAGAATTAACACAAGCGTAAACACCCCGAGCAAAACAAAATAATATTTTTTATCATAAATCTCCGCAAATGCTTTTTTATTCTGTAATAAAATATTCATTCCGAATGCAGTCAGCAGCGATGCGCAGAAAGTAAATATAAACAGCATATGACCCGGATTCCTGAACCTGTTGAAGAAAGGTACAATCGAATAAATTATCTGATGAAAAAAGAAAAATCCACCCATTGCAAACAACATTGTAAACACTGCCATTCCAACGAGGAACCAGGTTAATTGAGTATTAATTTTCTTTTTAAGACTGTACATAATTGCAGGTGCAATCAATACAATAGCTATAATCGAGATATACAGATTAGCTATCGAAAACATAAATGTCTCTTTCGTAGGCCACCAGCTTAAATCAGCAGATGCATCATTGAATTTCCATACTCCGAATAATTTAGGAATGAAAAAACTAAGGTAAAATCTCGGCTCTACTGAACCTTCTATTGCGAACTCATAGGTTATTTTTGCCCTATTAGACAGGCTAACAAATTCATTTGCAGGCAGTAACTGGAATGCAGCCATACCAAAAGATAAAATAAAAAATATTAGATATCCGAAAATTAGACTTCTTACAACCTTAAAATCTTTTTCTCTTATTTTTGAGATAAATATTATTAAAACATAAACCGATATAAAAAGATAATTATAAAAAGCAGCCTGAGGATAACCCGCAAGAACGCTGAATGTCATTAATATCGTCCCAATGAAAATAAAAATATATTTTCCTGTATCAATAAATTTCAGCCACATCAAAAATACTATCGGCAGCCATATAACAGCTTCAATCAGAGGCTGGTGAATCATATGTATAATCATATAACTCGAATATGTGAACATTAAAGCAAAAATTACCGATGCTGTGTTTGTAAGTTTAAAATGTTTTCCAATGTAAAAACAAAATACTGAACACATTAAATAATGCAAAATAATTGAAAGTTGTAGAGCTAAGGGTGATAAGTGTTCCCCGCTTACAAAAAATGACAGGACATAATTAAACGGATAGAATATTGCTACCTGCAAGTCAGCAAAAAACGGCATCCCGCTGAATGCAAAAGGATTCCAGAATGGTATAAATCCCTTGCTTAAAGAAACTGCTGATAATGTTTTTCCCGGGAAATACTGCTCAATAAAATCATCGCCTATAAACGCAGCACCTGTTATCATCTGCCTGAAAAAAATCACCCAGAATACAAAAAGTATTGCAAGACTAATCCAGTTATTTTCAAGTAAATCCCTGAAAGGCTCAGTCTTTGGTTTGAGTGCAGGCTTTACATTTTTAGTTAAAGTTTTAGCCATTAAATAAACTCCTGAATAAAATTATGATTCTTTGTTTCTGGCTATAAAAATAAACTGATAGCCGTATAATCTCTTAAAAGGAACGGTGATGAGATATAGTAAGAAATTGAAAATTATTCCGACATTGTTTTTCATAAAATCGGGTAGCACCTCTATTATGGGAATCGGTGTTACTTTCTGCTTTACTATTTCGAGGTTATGGGATTTTATTAATTTCCTTATTGAACCGAGCGTGAAAAATCTCAAATGCGTTCTGTCCAAAATTCCCTTATCACTATATGGAAATCTGCCTATCAGTAAATTCAGCCTCACAAAAATATTTGCTATATTCGGTAATGATATTATTATTTTCCCGTCAGGTTTTAATAAATTCTTCGACTGCTCTATTATATTTTCGTAATTATACAGATGTTCAAGTATATCAAGCATCAAAATATAATCATACTTTTCTTTTTTCTTTATATCTTCAGGAAGTCCTTCATTCAAATCATTGCAGTAATATTCATCCAGATTCTTCTTTATGCTTTCGGATTCAGGAATAAAATCAACGCCTACTTTTGTATTCCCTTTTTTGATGAGCTCGGAGAATAATCCGTCACCGCAGCCCACATCAAGTATTCTCTGGTTTTCCTTGCCGTTCAATATCTTTAACACTGCCTGATGGCTCGAGAATGGGTACAGCTTCAACGGATAATTAACATAAAGCTCGGAATAAATCGGTGACTTCTTTTTCCCGGACATTACAAGCCTGTATTCCTTTGTAGTGTGGTAAACATCTTTTGCATATCTCAGTCCGTCGACATAGCAGATTTCATCACCATAATATGTGGGAATAGGAACTTCGAGTATCCTGAGATTATTGTGGTGAGCTTTAATAATTATCTGTGTATCGAAATGAAAATCATCAGTACAGTTTCCCAAACTGATTTTTTTTAATCCTTTTGTTGAATAAGCTCTGTAACCCGAATGGAATTCAGTAAGGTCCATTTTTAATGCATGATTCTGATAAGTTGTCAGAACCCTGTTCCCAAGGTATTTATAAAACGGCATTCCGCCTTT
>PMIW01000245.1:0-16840 GCA_003158365.1 Ignavibacteriota bacterium
GAAATTTCGGAAAAATTCGGTTTAACAATAATCTTTTACGGGCATGCGGGAGACGGAAACCTGCACGTTAATATATTAAAAAAAGATATAACCGAAGAAGTCTGGAAAATCCTCGTAGATAAAGCAATCCGGGAGATATTTACACTGACTGTTTCGCTCGGGGGAATGATTTCCGGCGAGCACGGTATAGGATATTCACAGAAAAAATATTTACCTATTGCTCTCGGGAAAAAGCAGATTGAACTTATGAAACAAATTAAAAAAGTTTTCGACCCGAATAATATTTTGAATCCGGGGAAAATATTTCCATAATTAAGTAAAGAATATGGTTTCTGCAGAACACAACATAAGAGTACTTTATGCCCATACCGATAAAATGGGAGTTGTCAGCAATACAAGATACCTTGAGTATTTTGAGAGCGGCAGAGGGGAATTTCTGAGACAACTTGGTTATACATATAAGGAAATGGAAGAAGATAAAATAGCTCTGCCCGTTATAGAGGCATATTGCAAGTACATATCTCCTGCTTATTATGATGACCTGATCACTCTGAAAGCATATTTGAAACAAATTCCAACTGTCCGCATCAGGATTGATTATGAATTATTTGTTGCTGACAGATTAATCGTAACAGGTTATACAGTTCACAGTTTTGTCGATTCGGAAAGTTTAAAACCGGTAAGGCCGTCACAAAAACTTTTAAATATATTAGCAGGGAAATTATAATGGATTATTATAAATATTTTAATTTTTGGGAAGCGGAAAAAATAATTAAACAGGCTTTAAGGGAGGATGTCGGGAAAGGCGATATCACTTCGGAATTATTTATTAAAGCCGATTCGGTATCAAAAGCAGAATTATTTTTAAAAGAAAGCGGTGTAGTTGCAGGACTTGAGATTTTTAAATTTGTATTTAATTTAATTGATGAAAAAATAAAAATTAAAATTTTAAAATCAGAAGGTATATATTTAGAGAATAAATCTGTTTTAGCATCGCTTGAAGGAAACACAAGAAATCTCTTAAAAGGTGAGCGCGTCGCATTAAACATACTTCAGAGAATGAGCGGGATTGCTACAAGTGTATGTGAAATGAAGAATAGATTAAATAACGGCAGAATTAAAATACTGGACACGAGGAAGACCACACCTAATTTCAGAATCTTCGAGAAGGTTGCCGTGAAAATCGGGGGAGGGGATAATCACAGGTTCGGATTGTATGATATGATATTAATTAAGGATAATCATATCGAAGCTAATGTTGGAATTGAGAATGTCCTGAATAAATTAAAAAAAATCAGGAAGAAAACGGAACTAAAAATAGAAATCGAAGTTAAAACCTTAAACCAGTTAAAAACTGTGCTGGGTAAAGGAATTGGGTTGATAGATGTTGTGATGCTTGATAATTTCTCAATCAAGGATGTGAAAAAAGCAGTTGAAATGAACAGGAAAAAATTTAAGCTTGAAATTTCGGGGGGAATTAATAAAGAAAATATTTCACAGTATAAACAGATAATCGGTGTAGATTATATTTCTGTAGGCTCGATAACACATTCCGTAAAATCACTGGATATAGCATTAAACTTTATTACTTGAAATAAATAATTTATATTTTTAACTTTAAAAAATTATTTTTAAACTTTAAATTTATCAAATATGGGAAAATTTACCGGCAAGTTTAATTTTTTCGTTGCAATATTTGTTTCGGTTGCTTTGATTCTTTCGTGCAGTAAATTGAAAGAACTGGACAAGAAAGACAAAGAAAAAGAAGATGTAACGAAAGAAGAAACCAAGAAAGACGATACGAAAAAAGAAACCAAATCTTCGGAAAGCAGACTTTATTTCTGCGAACAGTATAAAAACGGTGAAGAGATTGGAGTAAGTAAGAGATTTACACCTGGTTGGTTAACAGTTATGATAGATTTGAGACCTGCCGGTAAAACTTTGGGAACCGGAAAGGTAGAATTAAGGATATCAAAAATTAAAGATGAAGATGGAAGTGATATCAGCGAGAAAATAATCAAAACTGTTCCGTTCAGCGTCCAGGCTGACTGGGATTACACATATTTCGAAGACCACGACAATCTGAAATTCAAAACACCGGGAACATATAAAGTAGTTTGTCAAAAAGTTGATGGTACCCCTATAGTTGAGTGTCAGGTAGAAGTAGTACCAAAATAATTATTTTATTAAATTAATAGGTCATTGACCAAAGGAGATAATATGAGGAAAATTACATTATTCTTGTTCGCAGTTCTTATTTTAACTTTTATTGGCTTTAAGTCAAATAGTTATGCCCAAAACGGACCTGTGCTGTATGTGTGTGAATCATACGGAGATAACGGTGAAGTGGGAATCAGCGACAGATTTACAACGGGGTACCTGACAGTAATGATAAAATGTGATTATGCTCTTGGCTTAAGTGATGTATCGGTTCAGTTTGATAAATACGATTGCTCAACAGGTACATTTAAATATAATAAAAAATTCAAATATACCGTAAAACCGGATATGAAATATATATTCTTTGAAGGCAAGGATTTAGATTTCACATCACCGGGAATTTACAGGATATTTTTACTGGATGAATACGGCAAAACCGTTACAAGCGGGCTTGTTGAAATTATTAGTAAATGATTTAGGTTAATATAATTATATTTTTATAATAAAGGTTATTCTGTATTTTTCAGAGTAACCTTTTTTTTATTAGTAAAAGTTTAAAATACCGGTAAATATAATGCTGGATAAGTTAAAATCACTGTCTAAAGATACGATGATTTACGGTACGAGTACAATAGTCGGGAGATTCCTGAATTTCCTCCTTGTGCCTATATATACTAATATTTTTCTTCCCGGTGAATTCGGTATTGTTGCAAATATTTATGCTTATATTGCTATTCTGAATGTCTTTTTCACCATAGGTCTTGAATCAGGTTATTTTAAATTCGCATCCACTCTTGAAGTAGGCTCAAAAAAAGAAAATTTTTCTCATCCTTTTCTCGGAATATTTTTTAATGCAATAATTTTATCTGGAATCCTTTATTTTTTCGCGAGGGATTTCTCTTATCTGTTTCAGATTGACCCGGGCAGAAATATTTTACTTAAATATACCGCAGTAATATTATTTTTCGACGCAATAGTGCTTGTTCCGTTTGCATATCTGAGGCTTCAGCATAAACCTAAACAGTTTGCAGCAATCAGGGTTACGAACATTGCCGTAAATGTAATATGCAACCTGCTGCTGATTCTTGTTTTTCATTTCGGAATTGAATCGGTTTTCATCAGCAATCTTATTGCGTCAGCACTGACTTTCCTGCTGCTTTCACCTATAGTTTTGAAGAATCTTACATTTACCTACAACAAACTTCTTGTAAAAGAGCTGATAATTTTTTCTTTGCCTTATATTCCTGCGGGAATCAGCTCAAATATCATTCAGGTAATCAACAGGCCTATATTAACTGCGCTCACGGATGATGCCACTGTAGGTATATTCCAGGCAAATTACAGGCTTGGTATATTCATGATGCTTTTTGTGTCCATGTTCGAATTCGCATGGAGGCCTTTTTTTCTTCAGAATGCAAAAGAATCGAATGCGAAAGAGATTTTTTCTAAAGTAATGACGTTGTTCGTTCTTGCTACTGCTTTCATTTTCTTTATACTATCATTGTTTATTGATAATATTGCGCAGTTCAAACTGCCGTTTAAAGGGTTTCTTATCGGGAAAGCTTACTGGGGCGGACTGTACATTGTACCTGTAATTCTTCTGAGTTACTTATTCTACGGGATGTATATAAATCTCATGGCGGGAATATATATTGAAAAGAAGACAAAGTACCTTCCGTATATTACAGGTATTGCAGCCGTAATTAATATTGCATTTAATTTTCTTTTAATTCCGAAAATCAATATGATGGGATGTGCAATAGCTACATTGCTGAGCTATATAGCCATGGTAATAGGTATTTACTTGGTGTCGCAAAAATACTATTTTATTAAGTACGAAGTGAAAAAAGTTATTACAATATTTATTTTACTTTTAGTTTTCTATGCAGTATATTTGTTACTGGGAGTTTATGCTTTCTGGTATATAAAGTTACTGATTTTAATATGTTTTACAATATCGGTTTTTATTTTTAAAATAATTGATTTTAGATCTGTCAGAGCGGTCGTTAAAATCAAATAAATTTCATACTATTGTTATTAAAAGTTATCAAATATTTAGGCGTATTAATGCTTGTGTTTGTGTTCTTTACCGATTCGCGGGATAATACCAAAATTAATAACGGAAGTTTCCAGTTGGGTGATGAAGTTTTAATAAGCGAAAAAATCGGATTGCTGAAAGATAAACGCGTAGCAGTTATTACAAACAGAACAGGGATATTATCGAACGGGAAATATATCTTTGAAGCTTTAATAAATAAAGGTGTAAATGTTGTTAAGATATTTACCCCGGAGCACGGTTTCGATACCGATGATTCATATAAAAATGCAGGATTTGACATTCCGGTAATTTCTCTGTACGGAAAAAACAAGAGTTTCGAAGAAACAGACATCGAAGATATTGATGTTCTTGTTTTTGATATTCAGGAACTCGGAGCCAGATATTATACTTATACTTCGACTTTATACATGACAATGATGGATGCGAGCAAGTCGGGGAAAAAATTTATTTTATGCGACAGGCCATCCACTGCAAATCTCAATTACTTCGACGGTTTTATGCTAAATGAACATTTCACATCGTTTGTTGGAATGATTCCGACTCCTATAATGTATGGAATGACAATAGGAGAGCTTGGAGCATATTTAAGAAGTTATATCAATAACGATGGGTTTGATTTCGAAGTAATAAAAATGAAAAATTACACGCGGAAAATAAATTATGAAGATTTAAATTTGCCTTGGGTAAATCCTTCTCCCAATATTGTCAGTCTTGAAAGTGCAAAAATATATCCTGCTTTATGTTTCATGGAAGGTACAAATATTTCCGAAGGCAGGGGAACAGATACACCTTTTCAGCAATTTGGCGCACCTTTTTGCAATGGAGAAGAGTTGACTTTTGTTTTGAATTCATTCCATCTAGAAGGTGTCAGCTTTAAGGCAGTCAAATTCATGCCTTACAAGAAGATATCGTCATATGACCCGAAATTTATGGAACAGGAATGCAACGGAGTGAGTATTACAATAACCGATTTCAGTAAATTCAGGCCTGTAGAGGTTGCTATCGCTGTGCTTTATGCACTGAGAGCTTCTGCAAAAGAATTTAAATGGATTGAAAATAATTATATTGATAAACTGGCAGGCACGAGCAAACTTAGAACGATGATAAATGAATCGAAGTCTTTCAAGGAAATTATCGATACATACTACGATGAACTTGAAATTTATAAAACAAAAAGAGAAAAATTTCTTTTATATAATTAATAAAATCAGCATTATGAAAACAAAAATATTGTTATTGATTATTTTTGCGTTTATTTCAGGGAATTTAATTGCACAGAAGGTTTATCTTCCTTCAGCACAGAAATATGTAAAGATTGTCGATTATGTTGATGATGTTCAGAAGGACCTTTCAAAATATTCCGCTGATTATTTGCTCATTTATCCCGGTTATGACCAGAAAGAGAACAGCGAAGGCGATGCATATTTAGTTCAACTGGAAATGAGAGTCAGCAACGACGGTAAATATGTTTCGGCGACTCAAACACTCCAGATACCCGATAAAGAAGCGGTTAAGACGACGAATCTGTCGAATCCATCTGTATTCGGAAATACATTCAATTGCGATGAATGGACAGGAAAATTTGTGGTTATTAAATACTTGAAAAAAGAGGTCTCTTTTTCTGCTAAGGGAATACTGAAAAAACATACAAAAGATGATGGGTTTGATTTCTATGAGAAAGTCAAATAAAATAATTCTATTATTCAGCATTGGGTTATTTGCTTTTTTGTTTTTTTCCTGCACGAAAAAAGAGGAACAGAAAAAGAGTGAGGAGCAAATTGTCGATTCTGTAAAAACAGATATGGACAGCCTTTTGGTCAGCAGTAATACGAAAGTGACTTCAAAGGATGTTAAGAACAAATTCAATGAAATAAAAAAGAAATATGAAAACGAACTGGATGATGTGGGAAACACTGAAGTCAGGTTTGTCGATTTGGGTAATGACGGTAAAGAGGTAGCTTTACTTTATTACGGACTCGTTGCAAAAGGCGGAAATGCCGTTACAGGTTCAGGTATTGTGCTGTATAAAATAGAAGGAAATAAGCTCGAATTCTTACTGGATTATAATCTTGACGGGGCTGTTGTAAAATCCATTAAAGACGGGCAAATTAATTGCATGAAATATGAATATGCCGCAGGCGACCCGAATTGCTGTCCTTCAAAGAAGAAACCATTTAAATTGAAATTTGAAAATAATAAACTAATTTTCATTCCGTAAAGATTTCTTTAATATTTTTATCATGAGCAGAAAGAAATCTGATAATTTTTCAAAAAAGTTTTATTTAATACTTTTTTTTATATACATATTTTCAATTCCATACATTGTTTATTCTCAAATCATTTCAAAGGAAAATCTCGGAAGAAATATAAATACAAAATATTCCGAGCACTGGCCTGTGATTTCACCAGATGGAAAA
Organism: Ignavibacteriota bacterium; assembly: GCA_003158365.1. Lineage (GTDB taxonomy): Bacteria > Bacteroidota > Ignavibacteria > Tepidaquicellales > Tepidaquicellaceae > FEN-1279. The sequence continues at coordinate 6,637 of PMIW01000245.1, forward strand.
ACTTTATATTTTCTGAGAGAAGATGATCCTCTTAACTTCGGTGAAACGGGTGATATATGGTATTCCGAATTCAGGAACGGGGAATGGGAAATTGCCCAACATATGGGAAGGCCATTAAATACACAGGATGGAGGCTCGGTCTGTTCGGTTACACCGGATGGGAATACAATATTGCTGCTGGGATTTTATACACCTGCAGGCAGAATTAACTATTACGGCTTTTCAATGTCACATAAAACTAAAGACGGGTGGAGTTTCCCGCTTGGAGTCGTAATAAAAAATTTTTATAATAATAACGACCACTGGTCGGGCTATCTGTCGAATGACGGGAAAAAACTTTTTACGGGAATAGAGAGAAAAGATTCTTACGGGGAATGCGATATTTATATTTGCTTTTTGCAGAGTAATAATGTCTGGACTGAACCCATGAACCTTGGACCCGATATAAATACTAATGAGATGGAAGAAGATGCTTTCCTTGCAGCAGATAACGTTACTATTTATTTCGAAAGCAAAGGACACGGAGGATACGGCGGGTTTGATGTTTTTATGTCCAGGAGGCTTGATGATACCTGGAAAAAATGGTCTGCACCCGAAAATCTCGGTCCGGCAATAAATACAGCCAAAGATGAGCAGGAATATTACATTACCGCAAAAGGAGACTATGCTTATTTTGCTTCGGATGATAAATCGTTCGGTGAACTTGATATATACAGAATTAAATTGCCCGAAAAAGTTAAACCAAAACCCGTTGTAATAATATATGGAAAAGTTTTTAACGCTAGAACTAATGAACCTGTTACTGCCGAAATAAAATACGAAATATTATCGACGGGTGAGGAAACAGGCATAGCCCGTTCCGACCCAGCAGACGGAAGCTACAAAATAGTTCTGCCTTATGGAAAAAATTACGGCTACTCCGCAAAAGCAGAAGGCTATTATTCGGTCTCTAAAAATATTAATCTTGAAACCGTATCTGACTACAGGGAAATTGAAGAAAATCTGTATCTCGCTCCCATTGAAGTCGGAGAAGTGGTGAGGTTAAATAATGTATTCTTTGATTTTAATAAATACGAGCTTAAACCCGAATCATATCCTGAACTCGACAGGGTTGTGACGTTTCTTAATGATTATGCAAATATTGAAATTGAACTTTCAGGTCATACAGATAATATCGGGTCGCACGATTATAACATGAAATTGTCTGAAAACCGTGCGAATGCAGTTGCAGAGTATTTATTTAAAAAAGGAATAACCAAAAACAGGATTGTGATAATTGGTTACGGCGAGACACAACCTGCCGATACAAACCAGTCCGAAGAAGGAAGACAGAAAAACAGGCGTGTGGAATTTAAAATATTAAAAAAATAAAATATGATAAACCGGATAAAAATTCTTTTTTTCGTTTTTACAGTTGTTATTGTGACGGGCGTTTATTCCCAGCCAAAGCATAAAAATGTTGATGTTTATTTTTGCAGGCACGACGGGGAAAATATTATTATTGATGAAAATTATACTTTCATCGATTCAAATTATGTTTTTGAGGTCAGAAATAAATCAATGGAAACTCTGGTTAAAGAGCACAAAAAAGAAATTGATAATAGTAAACAAGGCTCATGCTTATTTAGTGCATATGAAGATTGGCAAAAGGATTTTACAGGAATAAAACTGGGAGAAGAATTTTATGTCTCCACACCGTTTAAAGTTTTCAAAAGTGATATATACGGATATAAATTATCTGATTGCGAACCTAACGGATATGATTTTAATCCGGTGCTGAATAATACAGTTTCAATTCAGGAGGATACGATAGATTATGAAAGAAACTATTTTATTTGTTCTAAATATAGTAAAATGAGCCGGATAAATTACGATTGCATAACGGATAAAACTGTTATAAAAAATGTTACTGGATTTCTCAAGGAATATACAAAAAATGTTAAAGTAGATTTGGGAGATGAAACCAAACCCGTGACAAAAGTTTTTGAAGGAAATTTCTTGAATTCAGGTGAAAAAGAATATGCTGTCTCTTACCAGGGCAGGGTAACTTTCGAAACATTTGTTAGCGGTGTGTTTATCGTAAATGATAAAGGTAAGGTTGAAAAAACAGTAATTAAATTTCGGATAGACCCGGGCTATTTAAATTTACTGGGAATTGTGGATTATAATGGTGACGGACAATTCGAGCTGATTATCGAATCAGGATACTATGAGGGAAGCGGATGCGAATTGTACAAGCTTAATGACGGCAAATATGAAATGATTGCATCGGGTTTTTACTGGGGAGCGTAATAATAAATTTTTCTCTTGCATATCATATAAAATTATCCCATATTTAATTATGGAAAATCTAACTAAAAAACAGAAGAAAATTCTTGAGTATATTGAAAAATATACAAATGATAATTCTTACCCTCCGACTTTCAAAGAGATTGCATCGAAATTTGAAATTACGGTGGGAACGGTACAGGACCATATCTCTGCATTGCAGAAAAAAGGATACCTGGACAGGAAACCCGATACAGCAAGGGGCTTCAAGCTTATTCGCGGAACGGACGGCTCCGAAACAAAAGATAAGCCTGATTACGATTATGTTCCTTTATATGGCAGTGTAGCGGCAGGAGAGCCTATTTTTGCCGATAATAATATACAGGGCTATATATCTGTCGAAAAAAACCGCAGGGGACATAAACTGCATTTTGCCCTTAAGGTAAAAGGCGACAGCATGCGTGATGCGGGTATTTACGACGGGGATATAGTTATAGTCAGAAAACAGGATTCTGCAAACGACGGCGAAATCGTGATTGCTTTGCTCGATGATGAGGCAACAGTAAAGACTTTAAGGAATACCAGAATAAAAGCTTACCTGGAAGCGGCAAACTCGAGATATAAGTCAATTTTGAACAGGCCTTTTCAGATTATTGGTAAAGTGATAGAACTGAGAAGACAGTATCAGGGGATATAAATTATTTTATCCCGACTCTGTTGTAAATGAAATCGACTTTTTTCTTTAATACATCACTGCCAAATATGTGATTTAGCTCTTTTATGCTGAGATATTTCATAGCATCTTTGTCTTTTTTTATTAAATTATAAAAACTGACTTTCTCTTTCCAGCATTTCATTGCAATATTTTGTACAATTCTGTACGCATCTTCTCTTCTCATTTTTTTCTCGATTAATTTCAGCAGTACTTTCTGAGAAAATATTAATCCGTTTGTTAGATTGAGATTCCTTTTTATATTATCTTCGTAAACAACAAGGTTATCTACGAGTGATGTGAATTTGTTTAGTATATAATCCATCAGAATTGTAGAATCAGGTACTATAATTCTTTCCACCGAAGAATGCGATATATCCCTCTCGTGCCAGAGAGCTATATTTTCCATCGATGCAAGCGCATTGCCCCGTAAAACACGAGCAAGACCTGAAACCTGCTCCGATGTAATCGGATTCTTTTTATGCGGCATTGCCGACGAACCCTTCTGTCCCTTTGAAAAAGATTCTTCCACTTCCAGAACTTCCGTTCTCTGCAAATGCCTGATTTCAGTTGCGTATTTTTCTATGCAGGAAGCAATGATTGCAAGTGTTGTCATGTATTCGCTGTGCCTGTCGCGCTGTAAAATCTGCGTGGAAATTTTTGTCGTTTTTAATCCGAGTTTATCGCAGACATGTTTTTCTATGAAAGGGGAAAGGTGCTCGTAAGTTCCTACCGCTCCCGATATCTGCCCGACTGAAATATTATTTATAGCCAGTATTAATCTCTCAATATTTCTTTGAGTTTCATCATACCACAGTGCGAATTTCAGCCCGAATGTAATCGGCTCTGCGTGTATTCCGTGTGTTCTGCCGATTGCAGTGAGGTATTTATACTTTACTGCTTTCCTGAATAATATTTTTTTAAGCTCAATTAAATCTTTTAGTATTATTTCTCCCGCCTGTTTCATTTGAACTGAAAGAGCTGTATCCAGCACATCCGAACTTGTCATTCCCATATGAATAAATCTCGAATCAAGTCCTACGTAGCTCCCTACGTTCGTCAGAAAGGCAATCACATCGTGCTTTACAGTTTCTTCTATATTTAATATCTGCTTTACATTGAATTTTGCTTTCTTCTGTATAGTCTTCAGGGATTTCTCGGGAATATTTCCGAGTTTGCATTGTGCTTCACAGGCAAGGATTTCTATATCGAGCCAGATTTTGAACTTATTCTCGTCTGACCAAATCTTTGTAAGCTCTTTTCTTGAATATCGGGGTATCATAGGGAAAAATTAGTTTTTAAGAATAGTAAAAAATACTACATTAATTATTTAAATTCAAATAATTAAGCAGTATTAATATTTGTATGATTTTTGTTAAAAGTAATTTTACATCACCTTTACAACCACAAATGTAATATCATCATTCTGCTCTGCGTTCCCTCGGAAAGCTGAAACTGATTCNNTGCTCGAATTCATCGCTTCATTCAATCCGTCCGTGTAAAATATGAATAAATTACCTTCACTTATCTTTAATGAAGTTTCCTCGAGATTCGGCTCGAAGAATTTTCCTTTTTCCAGTCCAAGTCCGAGTCCGTTGTTCTTTAAAATTTCTATTGTTCCGTTTTTTGAAAAAAGTACCGGGTTATGCCCTGCACGTGAAATTTTCACTGTCATGTTTTCAAGGTCAAAAAGCGCAATTACCATAGTAACAAAAGATTTCCTGTCAATTTGTTCGTATATCTGCCTGTTCACTTCAATAAGAATATCTTTCGGACTTTCGAACATCTGCGTTGCAAACTGAATCATAGCCTGAACTTTCGACATATAAAGCGCTGCGGGAATACCTTTTCCGGATACATCGGCAATAACAAGTATCAGCTTTTTATCGCTGAGTTTTATAAGGTCATAGTAGTCGCCGCCGATTATTTTAGCGGGTTCGGAGTATCCCGTAATATCGAGTTTGTCTATGTGGAAATCATGCTTTGGCAGTAGTCCTATTTGTATACCTTTTGCAATCTTAAGCTCTTCTTCTATTTTTTGCTTGTCAATTTCTTCTATTCTTAGTTTAGAGTTTTCGAAACATATAGCACTCTGCATGGCAAGGGTCGAAAGCAAATCTATATCCTCATCGGAGTATGCTTTACCCGATGGTTTTGGACCGAAATTAAGAGCGCCGATTAATTTATTCTTTAATAAAATAGGAATCGAGAGGGAAATATGATTATCGAGAATTATTTTTTGTTCATCAGCGGTTAAATTATATTCACTCAGGTTTCCCTCATTAAGCTGTGCGGGAATTCTTTGTTTTATAAAAAGTTTATATATTGCCGGGTCTCTAAAGTTATCATATGTTTTGAAATTATTGCATAAACTTACATTATCAAGCATATCATAATAATATTTGTCATTAAGCCAAAGATTAATTTCTTTTATTTCCATTGTATTCTTCACGGAATCACAGATTTTATCCAGCAGTTCATTTATATTTGTTATGTAAGAAATCTCCTGTGAGAATGCAAGTAAAGACTTCCTGTAATTGTATCTCTCCCTGTAAAATTGTTTGTCCACAAATTCTTTTGCTCTTTTATTTACATAATCGAATGTGAAAGTAAAAAGCAGAATGAACCCGATTGTCACAAACTGGCTTCTACCCTGAATATACCCTTTCAGGAAGTTATCAAGCCCGTAAATTACTATAAAATAAAGCCCGATAATAATTACAGTTACTATTCCAAAGATAAGTCCTTTCTTCACAACAAATTCTGTATCCAGAATCCTGTATTTAAAAATAGAAAAACCAAATGATACCGGAATTGCAAGGACTAATACACATGGAATCATTAGATACGGGTCAACAAGAAAATCAGGCTTTTGTTTAAGTGATAAAATCATATTATATACAATTCCCAATAATCCTATAAAAAAACCGTAACTGATAATTCTTAATGATTTTCTTAATGTTTCATCTTTTACTTTTTTATAAGAACGTGTAAACAATACTATACCAATTAAAATGTAAAAAAGAAGCTGAACTAAGAAAATTGAATGATTCAGGCTTACGGCATTTCCCGTTAATACTGAATTGAAAAAGAGAAAAACAACGGGATTTAAAAAGGAAACTACGTATGCAGCAATGACAACTAATTTTCTATACCGAAAATTATATCTAACCGGAAAAGTCAAAAGGAAATGAAGAAGAAGCGGTGTAAAGAGTACAAGCGAAATTACATATAGTAAATAAAAGAATATGTATATAATTTTTCCGACTCCCAGAGAATCTATGTTTTCTAAGTAACCAAAAGGATTGGTATTTGAAATTAGGCCTATCGATGCCGAGCAGCCGAGGAAAAAGAAAAGCTTTGATGTTAACTCCTTTGGTTTTGAATAACCCACCATCAGACCTACACAAAGAAATCCGAATCCGAGTAACCAGGTTATAAGAAAAAGAATATTGAAAAATTTATAGACCCATATATTGACATTGTACACCGCACCGTTTCTGATTATTGTATAGGTTATTATCTCATTTCTGAATTTATTAAGAATTGACATAGCTTCACTTGTGCCTTTGAATGTATGCCCGTTTATTGCAATCAGAATATCTTTATCCTTTAAACCCGCTTCTTCCGAAACTCCTCCCGGAATTATCTGCGAAATGTATAATGCACTATCCTTCGGATTATTCGGATTTAGAGTTTCCCATAAACAGTCATCAGTGGTCATCTTCCTGTCAATTACATTATTATAAAATGACAAAAAGCTCAATACTAAAAAAATCGAGGCTATCACTATGAAAATAAACCTTAACCTGTTTTCTGTAAATTTATTGAATTTCATTTTATTTCTATATTATTTTTATTGTTACAATAGAAATGTCATCGTTTTGTTCTGCATTACCCCTGTGTTCTTTTATCTCTTCTATTAATTCATTCTGAATAGTTTTCGAATCTTCATTTATATTTTTTGTAATACTGCTAATAACCCTGTTTAATCCGAATTCCTCTTTAACGCTATTCATTGCCTCATCCAGACCGTCAGTATAAAAGACAAAAACATCATTTTTAAGCAAATCAATTTCGATTTCTTCCAGATTTTCGTTGAATACCGATTCATTATCCAGCCCGAGTCCGATTCCTTTACTTCGCAGTATTTTATATGAATCATTTCTGAAAAGAAGCACAGGGTTATGGCCTGCACGGGCAAGTTTCATTTTATGTTTGCTGAAATCAAAGAGTGCCAGGTTTGTGGTCACAAAAAAGTTCTTCTCCAGCTTTTTATAAATCTGTTTATTTACTTCGCAAAGAATGCTCTTTGGGGTTTTGAAAAGCTTAGAAGCGAAACGAATCAGTGCCTGAAGTTTCGTCATGTACAGCGCTGCCGGAACTCCTTTCCCCGATACATCCGCAATTGTAATCAGCAGGTTATTGTCGTCAAGCCTTATATAATCAAAGAAATCGCCGCCGACTTCCTTTGCGGGCTCTGTTATTCCTGAAATATCCAGACTTTTTAATGCTATACCGTCCTTAGGTAATAATGCTCTCTGAATATTCTTTGCAATCTTTAATTCTTCCTCGATTTTTCGTTTCTTCGATTCGTTGATTTTCAGTCTTGAGTTTTCAAAAATAATCGAAGTCTGTAATGCAATTGTTTTCAGAAGGTCGATATCTTCATCGGAGTAAGGTGAATCGAAAGGTTTCCTGCCGAAATTAATTGCACCTATCAACCTGCTTTTTATTGCTATAGGAATAGACAGGACAATGCCTTCCTTTTTTATGAATTCTTTATGCTCCTGAGGAATTTTCATCTCGCTTAAATCCGCATTATACAAAAACTTTTGCTCGAAATCAGTTTCATAAATTGATTTAAAAATCGTATCCCTTAATTTGTATATGTCGCTGCTGCTCTTAGCCTTAATTTTGTAATGGAACTGAATCAGGTTTACGAATTCCTCATCTATAATCCAGAACTTGACGATTGATACACCCATGGTTTCTCTTATGGCAAAATTTACTTTCTCAATAACATCCCTGATATTATTGATGAACGGAAGTTCTTCCGAAAATTTCAGGAGAGATTTCCTGTAATTGTATCTCTTTCTGTAAAATCTTTTATCGACAAAATTATTCGCCCATTTATTAACATAATCGAAAGTAAATATAATTATTACTATCGAAGCGACTGTCAGGAATGTTTTATTTCCTGTATACTGGGTAAGAATCTTATCCATCACATAAAGCAGAGAGAAATATACAATCGTGATGAAAAGTGTAAGTATTACGAGTACTATTATTTTCTTTACGATAATTTCCGTATCGAGAATTTTGTATTTGAATATTGAATATGCAAATGAAAAGGGCAGCGCCAGTACAAGAACTGCAGGTATCCTGTATACAGGATTAAAATCTATTCCTCCTTTTGAGACTAATTGCAGGAAAATAAAAAAATAATAAATCATGCCGATGCTTCCGATTAAAAACCCGTACAAGACCACTTTCAGAGGTTTTTTCAATTTAATATCCGATATTTCTCTGTAAGATTTAATAAATAAGATTACTCCCATTAATAAAAGTAATAACGGGGAATAATTTATAAATTCGGAGAAAATATTTAAAAAAGTATTCTCCGGATGAATTTCAGTTATACCGAGTAAAACATTAATAACTATAATGTAAAAATAGACCAGAAATATTTTTAATTTTCTGGATTTAAAATCATATTTTATAGGGTAAATTGTAAAGAAATGAAAAAACACCGGATAGAATAAAAACATTCCGGCAACAAAACTATAATGAAATATGTTACTGAATCCGGTGTAATGCCAGACTCCGCCATAGGTAAGGAATCCGAGTGATGCTGTGCAGCCGAGAATAAAAAATATCTGGGCTGTAAGTTCTTTGGGTCTTGAATAACCTACAAGGAATCCGTTAACCAAAAATACAAAACCAAGCGAAAAAAATATAAAAAACACAAGATGGAAATATTTGTAAACATAAACCTCAGTATCGAACAGTATATTATTTCTTTCAATTGTATAGATCGCAGGTATATATTCAGGCACATGACTTATGGAATTGTTGAATTCAAGTATATTATGAACAGGTTTATGATTTACTTCTGTTATTATATCGCCTGCCTGTAAACCTGCTTTATATGCCGGACTTCCCGGTGATACAAAATTAATTAATAATTTATTGTCACTTTCGGCTTTTAAAAAGTCTTTAGTGCTTCCGTCAAGCGTCAGTTTCTGGCTTACCGCGGCTCTGAAGAAAGGAATCCCTGTAATAATCAGGCAATAGACTGTAATGATTACATAAATTAATCTGATTGAACTGTCCGAATATTTATATAAAAATTTCAATTTTATAATAATTAGCCTAATTATTTATACGGAATAACTTAATTATAGTTATGTATTATCACAAATCATAACCGATTGAAAAGTAGAAAGTGTAGGGACCGAAAACAAATGAATCTTTATCAATGCTTTTACTTAGTATAAAACTTTTGCCTGCAGAAAAACTCGCTTTGCCAATCGGGGTATCGAACAATGCAGAAAGACCTATTCCATGTCTTAAATCTTTAAATCTAATATCTTCAGCATTCTCCCATATCTGTCCAAGGTCATATCTGACGGCAAAATATGTATCAAAAAATAATTTATAAGGTACTAATACCCTGTATTCGAGCGAAGTTGATAAAATCTGCCTTCCCCTTAATTCGTATTCAAGCATACCGTAAAATGAATTCTCGCCTCCAAGCGAAAATTGCTCCATAAGAGGTGTGGTTTTATCTGCAAATCCGAAAACAAATTTCGGACGAATCGTATTGTTTCTTCCGAATGATATTGAATGCTCAAAATCAAACATTAGTTTGGAATAAGAAATATTTGCGGATACTAATTTCTGCGATGTTTCATAGTAATAATTAATAATTGTACCTCTGGTCGGGAAGGGATATTTGTCCTGCGTATCAATCTTTCCTCCGACTTTAAGTTTTAGAGTTTTAAAATCCGATTCATTGGAAATAACTCCAGAAAGCACATCTCTTGATAATTTTTCATATGACAGTTGCGAGTAAACAGTCCCGACACGCCCGACCTGTGTACCAAGTAAAAAACTCATTCCGTATCTTGTATCACGGTACTCTCCTAATTTAATTCTGTCGTAAGAATTAACATCGAATTGCTGCTGATAATTTGAAATATCATTGAATAAATAATACAA
>PMIW01000245.1:16905-29257 GCA_003158365.1 Ignavibacteriota bacterium
TCTACAACATTAATATTCAGATTTGGCCTGTCTTCGTTTTTATTTTCTTCGAAATTAAAACTTAACTGCTGGAATAAATTTGTACTGTATATATTCTGAAGACTCTGTTCCATGTCGGATTTCTTTATTATCCTGTTCTCATTAAAAGTCAGTTCTCTTGTAATAACATTTCTGTTCGTTTTTGCATTCCCGGTTATATTTATTTTGCTGATAAAACCATCTGATAATTCTATATCAAGTGTATTTTTATTGTAATCAAAATGAAATTTCCTGATATTTACAGAGCAAAAATTATTATTTTTTATTAACCCGAGTAAATCGTAATACAATTTATTTAATTCATTAAGATTCAAAGCTTTATTGACATTATCATACTCAAATTTTTTAATGGTTTCGTATAATATATTGTCAAAACCGGATAATTTTATTCCGGAAAGTTTTGGATTTTCAACAAAATTGTAATCCAGTTTTAATCCAAACTCGTCTCTTTTTATAACTGCTGAGACTTCGCTGAAATATCCCATATCATAAAACTTTTTAAGCTGTTCTTCAACTTCGGTATATTTTACAAATGTGTTTTCCTGATTTAATTTTACTTCATTTTTTATGCTTTCAGGAATTAAATCCGAATTTATATAAATTCTTGGATTCGTAAGAAAATTACCTTTATTGGATGATGCAGATTGCTCCGCTGAATCAATTATTTTTTTTATCGTCTTTGTGTATTTATCTGCAGTAATTTCTCCCTTGTTGATAAGGTACTCTATATTACTGAAATCACTTGCAGATTGATTTCCTATCTCAGGAGTAATAATAAAGTCTGCATTATCCAGCTGTTTTTCATTCAGCTGTGCCATTGTAATAGATAATACCTGGTCAGCAGCATTTAAAGGGTCTTTTAAATCTTCGTTCGATTTAAGCGGACTGGTCGAATTTACAGCAATTACTATATCGGCACCTTTATCTCTTGCTACATCAATCGGAATATTTGCTGTAAGTCCGCCGTCAACAAGATTTCTTCCGTTTATAACTGTTGGGGCATATAATAAAGGAAATGTAAATGAAGCCTTTATGCTTTCGCTTAAATTTCCTTTGTTCAGTACTACTTTGGAACCATTATCCAAATCGGTGGCAATTGCAAAAAAAGGAAATCTTAACGATGAAAAATCGTGATTCGGCTTAAACCTTGCATTTAACAGTAAAACATTAAATATCTGCGCAATCTGGTATCCTGTCGAAAGGGAAGTAGGAAGAACAGGTTTCAGCCCGTCGAGTGAAATAGATATCAGACCTTTATCCTGTACCTTTTTTTGCTCCAAATATAAAAATTCCCTCTCATTTTTATTTGTAAGGCTTAATTTACTCTGCCAGTTAATGGTTTTTGAAATGCTGTCTAGTTCGGTTGTGGAATAACCTGAACAATATAACCCTCCGATAATTGCTCCGATACTTGTTCCTACTATCATATCGAAATGTATGTCATTTTTTTCCAATGATTTTATTACACCTATCTGTGAAAATCCTCTTGCACCGCCGCCGCTCAACACCAAAGCAATTTTTTTCTTGTTATATTGTTTAGGAAAAATATTAAAATTATTTGTATCGAGATTTTTCTTTGAATACAAATCAAGTTTTATTGTGCTTTGCAGAGTATCATCCTGTGCCTTTGAAAATGATACAAAGAAAAACATAATCAAAATCACCGGAATAAAAAATATTTTTTGTTTAAATATCATTCAAGAACTTTTTTCTTTTACTTAAAATTAATCCGATTGAATAAATTAACAAACCTGTCAGCAAACCAGGGTACATTGGCTCAATTCCAAAAAAATACACCGGCATATCATTCACTTTGTAGATATTCCCAAATATGAATGATGTAAATGAAAATAAAAATGAAACAATCATTGCACTTAAAATAAAGTTTTTATTAATGGTTAACTTCTTTGAATATGATGATATGATACCCAATAACAAGGCAGGAATTGTAAGACTGCCAATTGTGTACCAAATCTGGACAACAGAAGGTATTAAAATCGCAATCAGAATCGTGACTACCGATGTAATTAAAATACCGAACTTTGTGTATTTATTCTTGTAATCCGTAATGTTTTTTACCCTGCAGTATATATCCTTGCCTATTGTGGTAGCCGATATAAATAATAGTGAATGAAAAGTCGCCATGATAGTTGCAATCATCCCGATAAAGAAAAATCCTTTTGCAAAAGAAGGCAGTATTTCATTTGCAAGAAGGGGATATGACATTGCAGGGTTTTCCAGATTCTTTATGTGAACAAAGGCATATAAACCGGATACTGTTGTCATAAAATCAAAGATTACCCAGAAAATTAAAGATATAAAAACTCCATTTCTTGCTGTCTTTTCATCTTTTGCCGCGTAACATCTCTGGTGAAAACCCGGGTCGACCAGCGCCCACATTCCAATGAAAAACCAGACAAATAAGTAGGCAATAGAATTTCCTCCCGTTATACTCTTGTGCGTTTCTGGCAGATTTGCTGTTAAATATTCAAATCCCCCAAGCTTAAAATAACAAAACGGAAGAATAATACCGAATCCCAGAAACATTAATACGAATTCATAAATATTGACGCTTATATCCGCCTTTAATCCGCCCCTGAAAAGAAAAAATACGGAAACTACAAGGCAGACTAACATAGATACGTTTAAAGACCATCCGAATATAAGCTGTACCAGAATTCCGAGCATTAAAATATAAGGTGCAGGAGTCACAAGCAGAAAAACAAGTGAAGCTCCGAAAACACTTACTTTTTTTCCGTAAGTAATTTCGAGCTTATCTGCAATTGTGTAAAGTTCTGCCTTTCTGATTTTTTTAGCCAGGAATAATGCAAAAATTGTTATGAAAAAATAATAGGGGAATGCATTCATTACCCAGCTTGATAATCCGTACCTGTAAGTAAATTCACCGATTCCCAGTATCCCGCCGTAAAAACTTGATACAAGCGTTGCAACGAATGCAGGAAGCGTTATGCTTCTGCCTGCAACGAGATAATCAAGATTGCTTTTATCTGATTTCTTTACCCTGTAACCGATGTATATAACACCAAGAAAATATAAGACGATTAATATGTAATCATAAATGCTGAAGCTTATCATCATATTTGTTGAACTTTGTGGAAATGCCTTTTAAAAAGTAATAAATCTCCAGATGTAAATTCAATTGAAATATTTTTCTTTTTAGAAATATTCAATGTCCCTTCGCGAATGCCAAGTTCGAGGTCTTCGTTATCAAGTTTGTATTTTAATCCGTTTGACGTTATACCTCCTGCAAACGGCACGGGCATAATCGAAATTGATTTACCTTTCGGGTAATCAAACGTAATTTTTTTATCAATGAAAAATATTTCGAATTTACTGTCGATGACTTTTAAATTAAGTGATTTATAATATCTTTTTAAAACGCTGTAATTATTTAATGTATGGTCCTGCCTTTTGCTCGAAGCACCGAAAATAAGTATGTTTTTTAAATTATTTTCCATGCAGTACATAAGTGATTTTTCGAAATCGGTTGTATCCTGGTCATCAATTTTCCTGATTTCCACATTTTTCTTCCTGAAATATCTTAAAGTTTCAGGTTTTGATGAATCCATATCACCCAGAATAATGTTCGGAATAATCTTTTTCTTCATCAGGCTGTTCGAAGCTCCGTCTGCACAAATTAAATAAATCCCTTTAATATTGTACTTTTTCAATATACCGAACGATATTTTACCGTTCAGAAAAATAATAGCATCAATTTTAAGCATATAATTTTTATTCGTTTTACATAGAATTTTAAAATATATCTGACTAAAATAAAAGCTTTAAATCGTAAAAACAATTTATAAAGGGTATAGTGACGTTTATTAATCCATATTTCCTTTTCGGACTATTCGCAGTGCTGATTCCCATTTTTCTGCACTTGTTCAATCTGCATAAAATGAGGAAAATGGAGTTTTCGACATTAATGTTCCTTAAAGAGATTCAGAAATCCAAATTAAGAAGAATAAAGATTAAGCAGCTTCTATTACTTATTCTTAGAATAATGATAATTGTCTTACTCGTTTTTGCATTCTCAAATCCCGTTTATAAAGGTTACTTTTCCGGAAAAAATCCCGATATCAGGAAAGCAGGTATTATCGTATTTGATAATTCATTCAGTTTGAGCGCAAAGGATGAAAAGGGAAGCTATATCGAGCAGGCGAAGAATTCCGTACGGAATATTTTATCGCTTTATAGTCCGAATGATAAATTATTTCTTATCACATCATCACGCCTAAAAAATTACGACGGAGAGTATAAAGACATACAAACTCTGCTTGACTCCTTAAAAAATATTGAATTCACAAGTGTGCCTTTTGAACTTTCCGTTTTACTGAATTCCGTTAAAGATATTATAAAACGCGAAAATTTCCCTTTATATGAAATATTTGTTGTCAGTGATTTTCAGATAATAAATCTTGCAGGTGAAAATACAAATAAAACATTATTCAGGGATATTCCCGAAAATGTGCATTTCTATAATATAGACATCGGAAACAGGGAAGCAAATAATATTTCGATTGATAAAGTTGAATTAAAAACTAAAATAATTCAGAGCAATAATGATATAAAAATTTCTGTTATTCTGAAAAATCATAATAAATTCAATACTATAAACAAGCAAATTAATTTATTTGTTGAAGATAAAAAAGTTGCAGAAGCTGTAGTGGATTTAGTCTCTCTGGAAAGAAAAGAAGTTATTCTGACATTTAAATATAATCAAAAAGGAAGCATCGGTGGATATGCCGAGCTTCTACAGAATGATTTCTTCGAAGATGAAATATTGCAGGATAATAAAAGCTATTTTGCATATTACATTCCCGATAAAGTCAATACCGGCACGATTGGAGACAATGATTTCAGCACAAAATATATAAGACTTGCATTCGAATCTGCGGAAAAATTGAATAATCCTGATAATTCAAAGGGCCCCGATTCTTATTCTACTACAACAGATTTAAATGAATTAATAAAGAAATCGGATATGATTGTATTTTCAGGGAAAAAGACTTTTTCTGAAAATGAATCCGTTTTACTTGCGGAGTATATTAAAAACGGCGGCAGTATTATGATTTTCCCCGAAAAATATATTGATGTCGAAAGCTATAATAATTTTTTTGGTAAGCTTGATGCATTTAAGATTGGAGAGCTGATGAGGGTCAGTTCGGATACGGGAATCAACAATAAATTCGAAAGGATTGATTTTGAGCATCCGCTTTTTTCAGGTGTATTTAAAAATGAAGAGCTAAGCATTACAAACGAAAAGTTTTTTGTCGAATCACCGAAGATTAATTTTATGTTCGGAATCATGCCGAATAAGAACAGCAGGAGCCTTATGGAACTTGCAGGGGAAAAGATTTTCCTTGTCGAATCGGAATTCGGAGAAGGTAAATTGATTTTCTGCTCTGTTTCAGCTACGGATGATATGTCTGACTTTCCGATGAAAAGCCTTTTCCCGCTGATTATTAACAGGGGTACATTTTATCTTGGAGCAGGGGCGCATAAAAATGAAAATAATATAGTCGGCAGGAATAATGTTATACGCATTCCAAAAAATAAATTGTATTCGGTACCTTATAGCGTTAAATATAAAGAACCCGGAATTTATTCAATCAAGGATTCCGCTTTAAACAAAGATTTTCTATTTGCATTGAACCGCGACTCGCTTGAAAGCGATTTTCATAAATCTGAATTGAAAGATATAAAAGAATATTTCAGATCTTATGGATTGAAAAATGTTGAGTATGTAAGTGAAAACTCTGACGTAAATTCCGCAATACTTAAATCACGCGATGGGACTGAACTCTGGAAATATCTAGTAATCCTGGCTTTGATTTTTGTAATCCTCGAAATGCTGTATGCGAAAAAACTGGAAAGAATGTAGAATTATGAAACGAAGTTCAGCGAAGCTGATTCAGAATTATGAATGAAATAATATTAATATGAATACAAAAAAATATTTTTATTACATTCCGATGATTTTTCTTGTAGTAATTGCATTGGCAAATATAAATTGCACAAGCTCTCACACAAAGGAAGATAATCCTAAAACGTGGCAGCACTTTAATATACTTGCATCTTCGGAAGATGATATTATTTTTGTTCAGCTTCAGGATGACCTTGGTATTTCTCCTAAGATGGAAAGATATACACTAACAGTAAATATTACAGACAAGAAAAATCCAATAGTAATAATAGGGGGCGAGCAGAATTCTTCGGCAAGAATATATTCGTGGAGTCTGCTCAGAAAATCCGTCCGGCAGGGACTCCTGAACTGGACAGGAAGCAACAAGGGAAAATTGGAGTAAGAAAAAAGATACAAAAATTTGCTTTCGTCTCAAATTACCAAGCTACAGTTTGGTAAAGTGAAATAAAAAATTATACGAATCTTCCAAATCTTCAAATCTTACAATATTTTTAATCTTCTAATCGTCAAAATATTGTATTGATAAATAGAATAAAAAACAATAATTTTTACGATAATTAATTTAACGGAGGTGTTATGTTAAAAAAGTTACTCTATCTTTTTTTATTTTTAGTAATTACTGCCGGAGTGTATGCCCAGTCAATTCCAAGCGGCACCGGAAGATACGAAGCACTCGGATTAAATCCTTTCATTACTGACCCCGCATTCGATTTGGTCAGGAACCCTGCATGGGGTAATTTATACAGGAATTATACATTCGGTGATATAGGCAGAGCGGATTTAACAGACCCGAATTTATATAAACTGAAAAACCAGTATGTCGGGGTGAACTTCGGACTTGGTACTAAAGTATTCGGCGGATTGATTCTAAATAAAAATGAAGGCAGAATGTTTGACAGCGTATTTTATGTTCCTTCACGGTGGGGAATGGGTTCACTCGGAATGGATGTCCCGATTGTCCCTGTAAAAGCATTTATCGGATTCACTCCGAACGCGGGTAAATTTACAATTGCAGGTAGTTTTTACTATGCACAAAAATCTCAGGACAGCACAATGCCCACAAATTTTTCAAGAGTAACCGATACAACTTCTGTTATTAATTTCCTTTCAAATTATAATCTTTCAAAGAAAGCATCTGTATTCGGTTTTACTCTCG
The DNA here is from genome assembly GCA_003158365.1 of Ignavibacteriota bacterium. GTDB lineage: Bacteria > Bacteroidota > Ignavibacteria > Tepidaquicellales > Tepidaquicellaceae > FEN-1279. The sequence goes on from PMIW01000245.1 coordinate 24,048, forward strand.
GAACAGTTGCTAATTTTAAAGACGGCTGGATGGAAGGTAATGTGGATATGAAATTTAATAGTTTTAGTTATTCCAGCAGCATAGATACGAACATAAGCACAACATTACACCAGAAACTACCTCTTGGGGATACTACAATTATTAACCAGAGCCATAAAACATCATTGTCCGTTGAAAACGACGGCTCACTGGAATTTAATGCTTTTGTAAGGGGAATGTTTACTGTTAATAAAGCGAACAATATAAAGCTTGTTCCTTATGTCAGTTTCGGATTCTTTAACTGGAAGCCAAAATATACACCTGCAAACTCGAGCAGTGATACTTTGCCTGTACCCGGATTCAGAAACACATCGGTTTTTGCGTATGAATACAGGTATATGAATTTTATCGGCGGTGTTGGTGTTAACATGCCTGTTTTTGAAAACGGATTACTAGGATTCGGACTTTCATTCGGATATAATTCTTACACTTTGAGTTCAACAGAAACATATACAAGTTGGACCGGAGTTGCACCACCTGTAAGCGATACCGTAAGAACAGTTACGACCAATAAAGTTGACTACAAGAAAACAAGTATACTGTTCCCGAAACTAAATTTAGGTCTTGAATGGAAATTCACTGACTGGATGACTGGACGTATCGGTTATTCAAGAGCGGTTATAAGCGATAAAATTGACGGGACTAACAATAATTCCATGGTAACTTCAAAGATAAGCTCTATTCCAGGTGGAAGCTATACAATTAATTCCAGTACGACCAGCAGCCCTAGCAATATAATCAACGACCAGAATCCGACCGACCCGGTTCAGACAGTGTCGCTTGGACTGGGATTCCATTTCAACAGGTTCAGTATTGACGGACTTATTGGTGAAAAATTCTTCCAGAAGGGCGTGAATATATTTAGCGGTCAGGATGATAAAGAAATGTTCGGAGTTCTTTCAGCATCTTACAATTTCAATTTAATAAAATAGTAATATAATTAAATATTTATAAGCTGCCGTAAATTTCGGCAGCTTTTTTTATGCCATTTCTTAAATCAAATCGTTTTGATAAATTTGAAAAAATAAATTTTACATTATGAGAATAATTATTTCAATAGTATTGTGTTTCCTTTTATTATCCTGCTCTAAAAAAGACGATGAAATGAAAAAAGTCGCACAGGATTTAAAAGACAAGGAACAAAAACTTGAACAGGAAAAAAAGGACATAGAAAATATTCAGAAACAAAAGGAAAATGAACTGAATAAAGCGAAAGAAAACTATGATAAAGCAGTCGAAGAAAATAACAAGACAGGTAAATTCCCTGGTAAATATCCTTATACTTCTACAAAAGATATTAAGGATGAAGACCTGAAAGGTTTAACTGATTCGGATTTAAAAATAATGAAGAATGAAATTCTTGCAAGATATGGCTTTATATTCCACGATAAAGAAATGAAAACTTATTTTACAGGGCAGAAATGGTACACTCCTAAAAATGCAAACGTGGATAAGATGTTAACCCAGCAGGAAAAGCGCAATATCGAAACTATCGAAGCTTATGAAAAAATAAATAAGAAGTAGAATTTATAATAAGCAAAAATAATTTCTAAAACTGAATTTTTTCAGAGTATTCGCCTAAATTAAAGGAAAACTTTTTCTGTATTACTTTGCAGTTTTTTCCTACGATGGATTCTTTTAATAAAACATTTTCGATGTAATTATTTGAATCGATGATTGAGTTTTCTATTATGCAGTTTTTTATTATGCAGTTATCTCCTACTGTTACGTTTGGTCCTATTATACTGTTTCCGATTATAGCCTTTTTCCCAATGTAAACTGGCGATTTAATAATCGAGCCCGGGAAAGAATATTTCTTTCTTTGCTTTTTTAAAAGATATGTGTTTGTTTCCAGCAATGTCTCGGGTTTCCCGCAGTCAAGCCATCCGTCAACAGTATAGGTTTTCATTTTTTCTTTATTGCTCAGCATTATTTCCAGTGCGTCCGTAAGCTGGTATTCATTATTGCTTTTAACCTCATTCGAAATTATATATTCAAGCGAGTTGAAAAGGGAAACTGAATTTTTTATGTAATATAATCCCACTATTGCTTCATTAGATGTAGAGATCTCTCTCGATGCAGGTTTTTCTACAAATCTTGTAATGTACCCCTGCCTGTTTTTCTCTACTACACCGAATCTTCTCGGGTCATCAACTTTTTTTACGCCTATAACCGAAGAGCTGTTTCTGCACATGGCTTTTAAATCAACATCGAAAAGAGTATCACCAAGAATAATCAGAACTTCTTCGTTTTTATCATTATTAAAAGCTTCTTTTGAGCAGTAGATTGCATGACCCAGACCAAGCGGTTTTTTCTGCGCAATAAAACTAAAATTGAATCTGAAAGTATCTGTTAAATATTTTTCAATCTGCTCGCCCATATGCCCGGTAACCAGAACTATTGAGGATGCTATTTTATCTTGAATAATCTGGTTGACAATATGATAAATCATCGGCTGCCCCGCAACATTTAAAAGTACTTTCGGCTGCGTAAGGGTATGCGGTCTTAATCTCGTGCCAATACCTGCTACAGGAATGATTACTTTCATATAATTTTATAATTGAGATTTTAAATCGTTAACGAATTTAATTAATGCTGTATCAAGCTTATCAATATCCCTGCCTCCGGCGGTTGCAAGGTGTGGTCTGCCACCTCCTCCGCCTCCAAGTTCTTTTGCAACGCCTGAAATCAGTTTCCCTGCATTTAATTTCTTTTCCTTAATAAGATTGTCGCTAACGGAGCATACAAGATTTATTTTACCGTCTATCACTGATGCAATAAGTCCGACTCCGTTCGGAATTTTCTCTCTAAGCTTTTCCCCGAGTTCTTTGAATTCGTCCGCACTGTTTACATCGAATTTTGATGATAAAATTTTATATCCGTTATATACTTCCGCATTCTCAACAATAGAATCGAGTTTCTCGTAAATAAGATTTAGATTTTGCTTTAAGAGTTTCTTTTCATTTTGCTTTTTATCTTCTATGTATTTTTCTCTTAAATCAGTAAGAGATTTTATTGTATCACTTTGGTGCTCCATCAGCAGTTTCATCATTGCAATATCCTTGAAGTCTGCATGATGGATTCCTTTTCTTATTTCTTCAATTCCGTTTTTAAAATTACTCGCATATTTATCCGGAAGTTCCGAAATAATATTTTCTATTTTATTTATGTTCTCGTCCATCAAATCCAGTATGCCTTCACCGGTCTTTGCAAAAATTCTTCTTACTCCCGATGAAATGCTTTCTTCTTTTATTATTTTAAACAAACCTATATCGCTTGTATTATCTACGTGGGTGCCTCCGCAGAATTCGATGCTGAATTTCTCGTCCATTGTTACGACTCTTACTTTACTGCCGTATTTTTCTCCGAAGAATTTTTTTACATTAGGAATTTTATTTGCTTCTTCTATGGATATGTCCTTAAGAGTCTGTACTTTTATTGATTCCTGAATTTTGCTGTTTACCAGATCCTCGATTGCAATTATCTGCTCCGCTTCAAGTTTTTTGAAATGCGGAAAATCAAATCTAAGGTATTCACTTGTTACCAACGAGCCCATTTGCTTTACATGGCTGCCGAGAACCTGCTTTAATGCTTCGTGGAGAAGGTGAGTGGCAGAGTGATTTCGCTGAATCGCTTTTCTTCTTTTATAATCTACTTTTGCAATTACGTCCTTGTGGAATAATACTTTGTGGTCAACATTTTTTACGCATACATAATAATTATTCTGGCTGTCAATAACATCGAGTTCATATCCGTCTGCAAAAACAAGCTTGCCCGTATCGCTAACCTGTCCGCCTGATTCGGAATAGAACGGATTGTTTTTCAAAACAAAAACTTCCAAATCAGAATTTGCTATCCTGTTCAGCTGGAGTAATTTTGTTTTTATACCTTCTTTTTTAATATTATAAGGATCGTATTCGGGATTTTCCTGTTTAATTTTTTCATCGAGTTCAAATCCTATGGTCGAAGCCATTATCACATCATCTTTTCTTGCAGCTCTGGCGCGTTTTTTCTGCTTGCTCATTTCTTCATCGAACTTCTTCATATCGATTTCGAATCCGTTTTCCCTTGCAATCAACTGCGTGAGGTCGATAGGGAAGCCGTAAGTGTCATAAAGCTTAAATGCATCTTCTCCGGGGAAAATATTTTCTTTATTGCCTTTTATCTGCTCATATACATCGTAAAAATGTTCGAGTCCTCTGTCAAGTGTAAGGTTAAAGCTCTCTTCTTCTGCCCTGATAACATTATTTATAAATTCTTTTCTCTCGGTAAGTTCAGGGAATATATCTTTAAAATTATTCACTACCGAATCCACGAGCTGGCAAATCAAAGGCTCTGTATAATTTATTTTCCTTGCAAGCCTCGATGCGCGCCTTAAAATCCTTCTCAGTACGTACCCTCTGCCTTCATTCGAGGGCATAGCCCCGTCGCAAATGGCGAATGTTAAAGCCCTTATGTGGTCTGCAATAGCATTGAACGCTGAAATATTATCGGAATATTTTACTCTTGTAATTTCCGATATTCTTGAAATGATAGACTGAAAAATATCAGTTTCGTAATTCGATTTTTTATTGTTCAATACGCGCACGATTCTTTCGAATCCCATTCCTGTGTCCACGTGTTTCATCGGCAGGGGATGAAGCTTTCCTTTTTCGTCGCGGTTATATTGAATGAATACCAGATTCCATATTTCAATCACATCTTCGAGTCCTGCATTTACATCTTCGGGTTTGCATCCTTTTTCTGATAAATCAAAATGCACTTCCGAACATGGACCGCATGGACCGGTTTCACCCATTTCCCAGAAATTATCTTTCTCACCGAATCGTAAAATATGCGAGTGGTCAATGCCGGTTTCCGATTTCCATAATTCATACGCTTCATCATCTGTTTTATAAACAGTAGCCCATATTTTTTCTTTTGGCAATTTCCAGACTTCAGTAAGCAGTTCCCAAGCCCACCCGATTGCTTCTTTTTTATAATAATCGCCGAACGACCAGTTGCCAAGCATCTCAAAAAATGTGTGGTGATAACCGTCTACTCCGACTTCTTCCAGATCGTTATGTTTACCGCCTGCACGAATGCATTTTTGCGTATCTGCTGCTCTTTTGTATTCACGCGAACCCAATCCGAGAAATACATCCTTGAACTGGTTCATTCCTGCATTTGTA
>PMIW01000243.1 GCA_003158365.1 Ignavibacteriota bacterium
GTATGGATCGAACCTTAGAGATTCCGGAGCTAAAATATTCCAGAAAAGCCAGACCGATGTCCACAAAAATATTAAAATAAAAAACCCCATTGAACCGACTTTATCGGTTATTACCATCGCAAATTTTTCAAGATTTGTAAGGCTTTGTTTATGTAACTGATTTGCATTTAAAGTTTTTTTGTCCATTTCGATAAAATNNACAAGTGCGCTGGCACCGAGCACTGCAGCATTCTTTCCGACTATCTGAGAAGGTAATAATTTTACTTTATTTTTAAAAATATTAAGCATGTAATATTCCATATACATCTTTGTAGGTTTGAATATATATTCTCCTGCGAGCGCCAGACCTCCGAAAAGGATAATTGCTTCCGGGCTTGTAATTGCAACCGTGTTTGCAAGAGAAAAACCGAGAACCCGCCCCGTGAAATCGAATGCCTCGATTGCAAGATTATCTCCCTGGTGAGCAGCTTCGTAAATAAGTTTTGATGTAATTTCTTCGGGTTTGTAATTTTTCAAAATGCTGTCTTCAATTGTCGAATCCNNACAATTGTATGTCCGAGTTCGCCTGCAAACCCGTCATGACCGTATATCATTTCTCCGTTCGACACAAATCCGCTGCCCAGTCCCGTTCCAAGCGTTACAACTACGAAATTTTTCATACCCTTTGCCGCACCAAATATCATTTCCCCGATTGCAGCTGCATTTGCATCGTTTGTAAGAATTACAGGAACTTCAAAATGCTCCTTAAATAATTCGGCAAAATTAATAATACCTTTCCATTTCAGATTCGGAGCAAAATCCACAGTGCCTTTAAAATAATTTCCGTTAGGAGCACCTACACCGATTCCCCTGATATCATATTCATTGTCCAGTACCGATAGTATTTTAAAAATTTCTTCGGATAATTCTTTAACATAATCTTTAACATTTTCATATTTATCCGTCCTTATGGTTCCTTCTGAAATGCAATTGCCTTTTCTGTCAACAAGACCGAAAACAGTATTTGTTCCGCCAATATCTATTCCGATAGCTACTTCCATTTATTATAAATTTTTTATTTTTTCAAATCTATAAATTCAAATTTGTAACTTTTTCACTTTATAACCCTTAACTCCGTAAAATATTAAATAAAGGTATGCAAGCAAAGGTATAAAAAGGGAATAATGTACACCTGCTATATCTGCAAGCCCTCCCTGCAATAAAGGTAAAATTGCACCCCCTACTATCATCATTACAAGCAGTGAAGAACCCTGTGAAGTATATTTACCCAGCCCGTCTATGGCAAGCGTAAAAATGTTCGACCACATTATAGAATTAAACATTCCTATACAAAGTACAGACCACATCGCGACTTTCCCGTTTCCGAAAATGCCCACAGTCAGAAGTGCCATAACAAATAATGCAAAGATTGTCAGAGTCCTCGCAGGCAGTGATTTTCCAAGCATGAATGCAAAATAATTAACGGTAAGAAATATCAGGAAATACCAGACAAGTTCAAACTCGATTTTTGTAATTGCAAAAATTACTGTGAATAAAACAACCGCAACTGCCAGCATAGATAAATATTTTTTTGCTCCCTTAGTTTCACTTAAAGATATAGATCCCATAAATCTCCCAATCATTGCCCCGCCCCAGTAAAATGCAAGATACTTGCTCCCGTCCGCTTCGGCAAGCCCTGCGATATCGGGAAGCTTAAGATATGCAACTAAATTGCTTCCGATAGAGACTTCCGCTCCGACATAGAAAAATATTGCGAAAATTCCCCAGAATAAATTTTTGTGTCTCAGTGCTTCAGGCTTCTTTTCAATTTTATCGCTCCCTGTAAAAGCGGGCAAATGAACAAAAGCTATAAACAAAGCAAGAAATAAAAATGCGGCTCCGAAAATTAAATAAGGCACTTTAACTGAATTCGCACCCGGATTTTCTACGGTAAAAAAGAATTTAAATATTAAGAATCCTCCTATAACGGGAGCTATCGTATGCCCGAACGAATTGAATCCCTGCGCCAGGTTTAACCTGCTTGAAGCAGTCTCCGGCTTGCCAAGCAAAGCCACATAAGGATTAGCGGCAATCTGAAGAATTGTCAGACCGAAACTTATGCAGGCAAGCGCCCCGAGAAAAAATCCGAATGACTTATAATGCGCTGAAGGGAAAAACAGGAAACATCCTAATGCAGCAAGCAGTAGCCCGAGAATTATTCCGTTCTTGTACCCCATCCTTGCTATCGGGTCGCCAATTGTTATGGATGAAAAAAAATACAAAAGTGAACCGATGAAATATGCTCCGAAAAATGAGAACTGTACAAGGTTTGCCTGGAAGTGAGTAAGTTCAAATACTCCTTTTAAAAAAGGCGTAAGAACATCGTTTAAACTTGTTATAAACCCCCACATAAAAAAAAGAGAAATCATAACTGCGAGGGACGAAGTGAATTTAGAAGCAGAAGAATTATTTTCCATATACCGGATTTAAAAATTCAAACGGGTTAACTAAATAACCCGTTTGATAATAATAAATATTTTAAAAATTACTTTGACTTATTTTTTTATATTCGGAAGTTCCAGACCGTATCCTTTTTTCTTGTCTTCAGCTTTCAATAAGAATGCAAATATTAACCCTAGAACACCAAATAACATAAACAACATCATTGGAAGAGTGTAGTTGTAATTTGCAACCTCTTTTCCTTCGACTAATGTTGTTCCGACTATGCAATATTTATCCAGTACCCACCCTATCAAAGCAGGTACAAACATCAAAGCTACAATATTTTGAACATAAAATATCAGTGCGTAAGCCGAGCCAAGCTGCTTTTCAGGAATGATTTTTGGAACAGAAGGCCACATTGCTGAAGGAACTAAAGAGAAACCGATACCAAGAATAAGCATTAATACAATTGCAACGCTCCAGTGATTTAAAAGAGGAACAGCAAAAAGCAAATGAACAAAAATTATCAGAATAGAGCCGAAAATCATAATCGAAGCGCCTTTTCCTTTTTTGTCTATCATATTTCCGAATACAGGCGTAAGCAGAATTGTTCCGAATGGTAAAAGCCCCGGAATGCTGCCTGCCAGATTTTCGGGAACGCCGAATTTATTTATCATAAGTGCCGTTGCGTATTTAAGGAACGGAAAAACCGCAGAGTAAAATAATGCGCATAAAATCGAAATATACCACCAGCCTTTATTTTTTATAATGAATCCAATATCCTTGATTTTAAATTCTTCATCCGATTCATCAGCTTTACCGGTATCGAGTTTTGCATCGGCAATGGATTTATCGAGACGCTTATCGTTGAATGTATATACAAAGAAAGAAAGAAGACCTATGCAAAGCATCAGAAGGCAGATTAGTACGGGAGAAGAAACATGTCCGAAAGCCCTGGCAATTGGAACGGAAGTTGAAAGAGCCAGCGCGGTACCAAGCCTTGCGATTGCAAGCTGAAGACCCATGGCGAGAGCAAGTTCGTGTCCCGTAAACCATTTTACAATAATTTTTGAAACCGTGATACCTGCAACTTCTACACCGACACCAAAAATAGCATATCCGAAAGCTGCCATCCATACCTGAGCCGGGAAAGTCCATATTATCGTCCAGTTTTGTCCGTCTAATGAATGTGATGAAATTGCCCAGTACTTTATTCCAGCTCCGAGCACCATTACTGCAGCAGACATAAGTCCCGTAAATCTGACACCCATTTTATCCAGTATTATTCCGCCGAAAATCAGGAAGAATAGAAACACATTAAACCAGCCGTAAGCACCGGTATACCAGCCGTAATCAGATGCGCTCCAGTGCAGTTGTTCTTCAAGCATTTGCTCGAGCGGTGACATTACATCGGCAAGATAATAACCCGCAAACATTGTAAATGCAACTATCAATAATGCTGTCCACCGGGCGGCTTTTGAATCGCTCAGTATTTTTTTGATTTGTTCAGTCATATATATTTATAATTGTTTATGAAATTATATTTTTATACAAAAAATTCTTAACAGGATTTTTTCCAAAAACCTCAGATTCCAAAAATTAATATTAGAATTAATAAATAATTATGCAAATGTATATATTTTATGCTTGATGTTAAAGGTTTAAATCCGATACTCAAAAATATCAATCAATATACTACAGTTCCGAATTTTATTATATATTTTTGAATTAATTCTTAATAATATGCTGTTATATCATTTCCTTTAAACGGGGAATTTCAGTAACAATTTTTCTGTGGGATATGGCTAAAATTATTACATCGGAAATAGCTAAGAATAAAAAAAATACAGATACTAAAAATATATCCGGAAGTTCCGATTTCATTTCGAATATAAAAACCTCTCTGGATGGAATTTCCATAAGCGGAAAAAATAAAAAAATCATTTTCGCAAATGATTCCTTTGCAAAAATGTACGGCTATAAATCCTCCAAAAGTATTACAGGAAAAAACTGGAAGGAACTTTTGGATTTTACCGAAATAAAGAGACTCGATAATAAAATAATACCCGATTTATTTTCTGTAGGCTGCTGGCAGGGTGAAATTATCGGGGTAAAGCATAACGGACATAAATTTTATCAGGAATTATCACTGTCTTTCACCAATGATGAAAAAATTATTGCTATTTCGAGGGATATAACAAGAAGGAAGAATCTCGAAAATATGCTAAAGGAAAGCGAACTGAAGTACAGGTCGCTGATTGAGGATTTGCAGGAAGGTGTTTTTTATGTGGATAACAACGGTATTATGCTGTATGCAAATAAAAGATGCTGCGAGATTTTCGGATACCCGCTTCAGGATTTAATTGGAATAAACAGCTTCGAACTGCTTTTTGATAAAAACGATATTGAATTTGTAATGCGGAAAAACAGGATGCGTGAGGAAGGTATTTCTGATTCGTATGAATTGAGATGCTGTAAAAGAAACGGAGAATTAATCTGGTGCCACGTAAACGGAACACCGTATTATGATATTAACGGGAACATAATCGGCTCTATATCCATAATCACTGATATAACCGGGCAAAAGAAATCGACAGAGGCATTAAAACAAAGCGAGATAAGATTTCAAACTATTTTTATGCTTTCAGTCGATGCCATCGGAGTTTCAAAAAACGGTATTAATATTTACGTAAATCCTGCTTTCTTATCACTTTTCGGATTTGAAAACTATGACGAAATTTTAGGTAAACCCGAGACTTTGCTGATGACACAGAATGAACGCAAAAAAATTCTTGATTACACACAAAAACGAAAACAGGGACAGCATATTCCCGCATCTTACATTTCAAAAGGTCTTAGAAAAGACGGTACGGAATTCAGCCTCGAAGTTCACGTTTCAAGCTACGAAGTGGAAGATGAAATTTACAGCATAGCAATAATGCGGGATATAACCGAACTTGAGAGAGCGCAAAAAGCCCTGCAGGAAAGCGAAGAGAATTACCGCACACTTGTTAATACATCACCTGATGCCATAGTGGTTACGGATACAAATGAAAGATTAACGCTTGTAAACGAACGCGCAGTAGAATTATACGGTTATACGGACACAAAAAAATTCAGAGGAAAAAAATATCTCGAATTCGTATCCGGGAAGGACCATAATAAGCTAAAACTTTTAACAAAAGATATTTTAAAAACAGGGTTCGTCTTAAATCTTGAATTTGAAATGCTGAGAAAAGACGGCTCTACATTTCCTGCGGATTTAAGCGCTTCCGTGATAAAAGATTTCGAAGGAAAACCAAAGGGAGTCGTTTCCATTATCAGGGATATTACTACGAGAAAAGAAAACGAACTCAGACTGAGAAAATATGCCGAAGACCAGGCAGAGCTTAATGCAACAAAAGATAAATTTTACTCCATAATTGCCCACGACCTAAGAAGCCCGTTTCAGACCCTGCTTGGATATTCTGACATGCTCAGGAGCAATGTGGAAAATTTAAAAACCGAAAAGATTTTCGGATATGCGGATAATATCCACAAGGCAAGCACTGAAACCTATGGACTTCTCGAAGACCTTTTGCAGTGGACAGGATCCCAGACAGGCAGGATAAAAGCTTCGCCTGAATTGATTTATATAATCGAAATGTTTTATTCGATTATCAAAACCTACAAGGATACTGCAAAAAATAAAGATATACTTCTTTATTCAAATGTTATCGGTGATATGTATATTAATGCAGACAGGAATATGATTACGACTATTTTAAGAAACCTTGTCTCTAATGCAATAAAATTTACATACAGGAAAGGGAATATTGTTCTCGATGCAAAAGAAAACGAGGAGGACATTTCCATTTCCGTCTCGGATACTGGAGTAGGCATAGCAGAAGAGAATATTAATAAACTCTTTAGAATTGACTCTACATTCTCGACAAAGGGAACCGAAAAAGAAAAAGGTACCGGGCTCGGACTGATTATTTGCAAAGAATTTGCGGAAAAAAATAACGGGACATTATCCGTTATAAGTAAGATTGGTGAAGGAAGTACTTTTACATTAACATTGCCTAAAATAAAGTTTTAATAAAAGAATTCAAGCGGTTTATTCTTCAAGAAACAAATCCAGATACCTGGATGAATATTCTTTGTTGAGTTTCCCGATTTCCGAATTCAGTTCCTGCACAGCTTTATAAGAATTTTCATTTCCCGAAATATAATAGTTTTTTAAATTCTGGGCAGACATATTTTTATATGCAATAATTTTACTGTTCAGTAAATTTGCTTCCTTTATTTTCCTTTTATTTTCGTCTATGGATGTATAATAATCACTTTCACCAAGAGTCTGATAAATGCTGTCGGCATATGATTTTTCTTCGTTATTCAATTTTATATAACCATCGAGAAGGTTCAGATTCACCAGTGCTTCTTTTTTTCCTGAAACAGGTTTTGAAATTATGTCTGTAATTTCTTTTTGTTTATCTGAAATCGAAAATAACCTTGACTTGTAATATTTTACTTTCATATTTGTTTCTTTTTTATCCGACTGCAATCCGGTATAAGGGTAAACAATGTGCAGAAAGAAAATAAACAGCACTACAACAACCAAACTTACAGTTCCCGACAATAAAGAAGCATTATAAATATTTCCGAAGAACTTCTTTTTTACATACCTTTCCCTGAGAATAAATCTTCTTAACAGGAAATAAGTGAGAAGAAGTAAAATTACTGATACCGAGAAAGTAACAGTCACTTGCAGAATATCATCAAGCGCAGTAAGATATTTTTGAATTGCAAATGCATAGTAAGCGGTAAGCAAAATCCAACCCCAGCCTATGGGAACATTTCTTAATATTTCATCTATATGTCCGTTTGTTACTATATTTTTCTTTCCGCATTCGGGACAGATAAAAGTTTTTTCTTTTAACTCGCTTTCTGAAAGATTCACCGGAAATTCACAAAAGAAACAAGATAATTTTTTCTTTTGGGGAGGAAAGTGCTTTGATTCGGAGCTATTTTCGATTGGAATAACCATACTATCCGTATCGGCATAGATACTTCCTTTGTTTTTCAGATAATCAGTAATATCCTCGAGCCATTCACCGCAATACTTACATGCCAGTGCCTTTTCTGTCAGGGTCTTGCTGCAATAAGGGCATAATTTCATATTAATCT
>PMIW01000209.1 GCA_003158365.1 Ignavibacteriota bacterium
TATCCGAATCCGTTTAATCCTGTTACACGTATAAGTTTCTCGCTTCCCATGTATTCCAAAGTATCGGTAAAAGTATATGATGTAATGGGAAGATTAATACAGACTCTTGCAAATGAAAATATGAATGCAGGAAGTTTTCTGATTGACTTCAACGGCTCCGAACTTGCCAGCGGTGTGTATTTTGTAAGAATGACGGCAGTCGGAAGAGACGGTACTAATTTTGCAGATACAAAGAAAATGATGCTGATTAAGTAAAGAAAAAGTTTTAGGTTATTTTGCATCGGGATAAATCTTATTAATGTTTTATTATCATTCCCGTATAACTGATACGGGAATGATAATATTTTAGCAAATTAAAAAAAGATATTTTATTATCAATATATCATTTAAAATGATTAAATATTTTTCCGCTTTAATTTTTTTGGTTATAGGATTTGTATTTATATCTTCGTGTACAGACCCTATTATCGGAAATAAAAATCATCTTCCTCCGAATACTTTTTTGTCTGTATTCTCAATGCCGGGCGATACACTAGCACCGGGAAAGACAGTGAAAAAAATATCCTGGTGGGGGGACAGCCCGAATGGTTATGTTGTTGGCTTCAGGATTTCATTTGATTCTCTTAACTGGGGTTATACAACTTCCAACGACAGCACATTTATTTTTTCGTTATCGGGACAGGATAGTACATTCAGAATCTGGGTTGCTGCAGTCGATGACCAGAATGTAATTGACCCGACTCCGGCATCAAACAGATATCCTGTTGTAAATTCTCCTCCATCAATGGTTTTTGACCCTTCTCTCACTTTGCCTGATACGATTTTTCCAATTGCAACAGTTAAGTGGATTGGCACAGACCCGGACGGTGATAATACAATAACGAATTACTGGTATTCGATTAATGATACTTTGCATTTCAAACCGCTGCCCGGAAATATTAATATTATGACATTAAATAAAGACAGCGGTCTTGTTGCAGGAAATATGTCTATATATATGAAGGCACAGGATAATGCACATGCATTTAGCCGTGTTATAAGAATGCCGTTGGACAGTACGAAATTTTTAAGAGTTAAAAACGTAACATCAAAAATTTTGTTGATAAAAGATATGCCTACAAGTGAGATGAACGATGCAAATGCATATTTCGGGCAGGTTATGGATACAATTCACTATGATGTTCTGGATATTAAATCGAACAACGGTGCATTAATACCAAAAATTATTAATCCAATGTTTATTGAGACACTGAAATTATTTAGAATAATTATTTGGTCGGCAAACAGGACAGATAATGCTCAATCACCTGAAAAGGATCCCAATTTAAATTTAGCACAAAATTCTCTTCCGTTCTATTTGAATTCAGGCGGCAAAGTCTTCTGGACATCCGGATTTCCTAATGTTTCGGTAGTTCAGGGTACAATTTTTAATTTTGCACCTATCGATAGTATTAAAACAAGCTGCTTTATACCTGTAATTCTGGGAATTGATACTACGTTTATTAGTCACGATAATAATTATCCCAATTTAATCATAAATAATTCAAGCACAATAATTGCCGGAACGAAAGGGTTTTATCCTTCTTCAAATGCAAAAACAATTTATAGAATAATGCCGAGAACGAACTGTTTTAATGATACGATTACGGTAGGGATTAAAAGTCCTTCAAATAATCCTAATTTAGTGTTTTTTCTTATGCCAATTTATTTGTTGAATGGTAATTTGAATTATTCAAAAGCATTAATAAGACAGGTATTATTAAGTGATTTCGGATATGGAAATATGAGATAAAAATATTATAACAGAAAATTTTATTTAACAAGTAAGAATAAGCATTTTTATGAAAAAACTTCTACTAATTCTTTTTGTTTTATTGACAGTAAAGACTTGTACGGCTCAGACTACCAACGGCTCAATTTTCGGAGTGGTAACTGACTCTGCCAAATCCCCGCTCGAAGGAGTTACACTCAAAATCAAAGGCTCATATCTCGGAGCTGTATCGGATCTGGACGGAAAATATAAAATTGAAAATACTCCGGAAGGAGTATATACTTTACAGGTATCTTACATCGGTTTTAAAACCGTAGAATATACAAATGTAAAAGTTGCTCAGGATGAGCATAAGGAATTGAACATACAGCTGAAAATTACTTCATTTACGGTTGACCAGGAAATTGTAGTTGTAGGTGACAGGCCTTTGCTTGATATTGAAATGACTTCAAGCTCACATATTATTTCAAGCGATGAGGTCTCAAAATCTATTGTAACCGATATAAAGGATATTGTTACCATGCAGGCCGGTGTCGTAAAAGATAATAATGAAATTTATATAAGAGGAAGCAGAAACTATGAAAATTCATTTTTACTTGACGGTGTAAGTGTTCAGGACCCGCTCTCCGGAACAGGTCTCGGCATGCAGCTTTCAGCGAATTCGCTCGAAGAAGTTGAAGTCATAACGGGAGGATATAATGCGGAATTCGGACAGGCAACAAGCGGTGTTATTAATGCCCGTACAAAAGAAGGAAAGTGGAGTCAGTATAATTTATATTTCTCATATTCGAGGGATAATATCGGGCTCAAGAAAAATGACGGTACCAGTTTTAATTCGGATATTTTGGAATTTAATTTAGGCGGTCCGGAACCAATTAGTAAGTATTTATTTAACGCACTGAAAATTAAATCCCCAGGAGAAATTACATTTTTCGGAAATTTTTATATGGGATTATCCGACGGATTTTATGTAAACAGATTAAAGAGTGAGGGAAATTATACAGGTAACGAGGGACTTGCAAAACAACTCTATTCATCAACGTTCGGCGGAACGAGATTTGCACCTAGACAGGATAATAACTGGTACTGGCTGGGTAAAATCACTTGGAGATTCAATCCGCAGATGAAATTATCTTATTCGTTTAATGAGTCGGTATCTATAAATCAAAGTTCTACATCGCTGCAGAATAATCTTGAATTTGTCGAGCCTTCACCGGGTTATCAGTACAATTTTCAGGATTTGCTCGATGGCGCAAATACATATACATCGCAATCTTTGGTACATACATTGACCTGGACTCATACCACAAGCACAAAATCATATTATGAATTAAAGTTAAGCAGGTTTTATACAAACCTGAGAGCAGATGCAAATGGTCTGAACTGGGATCAATATCAGGAACCTTTCGATATAGTTAAACCACCTTTAAAATATTATTCGATAGATTCCCTTCACACAGGTATTATTCCGGGAGACGGCTTTTACGATATCGGGAATCCTTACACATGGCATGACCATTATGTGATAGAATATTCCGCAAAAGGAGATTTTACAAATAATTTTAATCCAAAGAGTAAATTAAAAGCAGGTTTCGAAACGAGTTTTCAGGAAATGCAGTTAATTGATATTTATGAACCGTGGGTAAAACCAATGGGCTTGAATAATGATGTATATAAAGTATTCCCTGCTTTCGGAGCGGCATATGCGCAGCATTCACTGCAGTTTAAAGGAATGATATTAAATTACGGCTTGAGATTCGATTACTGGTTCCCGGGTAAATTCGTAGACGATGCAGTATTGAATCCGGCAGTAGTAACTATTCCGGATGACCTTAGAAAAAAATATGAAGATGATACCTATACTTTGTTTGGAAGACATTGGAAGGGAAGATTATCTCCAAGACTGGGTATTTCTCACCCGATAACGAATAACCAGACATTGTTTTTCTCATACGGTCAGTTTTCAAAAAGACCCAAACCGCAGTTTGTATACGCGAAGTTAGACCCTCAGTCGGCACAATCGACATTCCAGAAATTCGGGAATCCTGATTTAAATCCCGAAACTACTGTGTCATATGAACTCGGAATCAGGAATCAGTTTACAAACGATGATGTATTGACTATAACGGCATATTATAAAAATATTTACGATTACATATCAACGAGGAATATTATTATTAACAGCGGAAGGTATATCGGAAAAACATTTGTGAGTTATTTTAATCAGGATTATGCTCGCACAAGGGGAGTCGAGCTTGAATATAAGAAAAGAGTCGGCAGATGGTTCAATGGTAATTTCAATTTTTCTTATTCAGTTGCAACCGGAAAAAGTTCTACGAGCGACCTCGGTTACGAGATTGCTACAATTGGAGCACAGGAAACTATACAGGAAAATTTTCTAAGCTGGGACAGGCCTTTCACGGCTTCTGCGAATTTATATTTCTCGCTTGAAAAGGGAAAAGGACTTTTCGGATTTGCAAGAAATATTCTGGACGATATAAATTTAAAGACAAGGATATTCTTCCAGTCGGGAAAACGCTATACACCTCAGATAATTACGGGATATCTTGATAACGGAAGAGCAGAATATACTTCGGATTTCAATAACCTGAATGGCAATATCGGTCAAAACTGGTTCTATATTGACGCAGACCTTGAAAAATATATTAACGTTTATGGTCTTGATTTGGTAATTAGTTTATCTGTGAGGAATTTGCTCGACAATAAGAATCCGACTATTATTAATCCTGTTACAGGCAAGGCTTATGAGTATGGAGACCCGACACCGAACAGCTGGAATGACCCGCTGTATCCGGATTTGCAGGCTCCTTTGGATCCGTTCCCGTATAATCCGGCAAGGTATCTTGCACCAAGGCAGCTTAAATTTGGTCTTTCTGTAAAACTGTAAAATTAAAGATTATTAAAAAAGTTTATAATTATATTTAAATTGAAGAACAAAAAAAATATTTATTATCTGTTAATTGTAATTTTCTGTTTGCTGTTTGCAGATATTTCTTATGCCCAGTTGTTCCCAAACCTTGGCGGACAGAGAGTAGGAACTTCTTCTTTATCTTTTCTGAAAATCGGTAACAGCGCGCGTGCAACAGGAACAGCAGAAACATTTGTTGCAGTTGCCAATGACATGTCTGCATTGAATTACAATCCTGCAGGACTTGTATTGTTTAATGAGAATGGACTGACTTTTACGCATACCCAGTGGTTTGTGGATACAAGACTTGAACATCTGGGCGGTGTTTTCCATTTCGGAAGCAATGCAATAGGGCTGAGTGTAATATCTTTGAGAACAGAGGATATGAAGGTTACTACCGAATATCAGCCTGATGGTACGGGAGATTATTTCAGGTATTCAGATCTTTCAGTTGGTGTTTCATTCGCCAGACAGATGACAGACCAGTTTTCTTTCGGTGCTACGATTAAATATGTTGAAGAAGCCGACGGACTCTTAAAAATGAAAACTGTTTTGGGTGATCTTGCTACTTATTACAAAACCGGCCTTGGCACTTCAAGATTTGCTGTGATGATTTCCAATTTTGGAGGACAGGTCTCACCGTCAGGAAGTGTTGATTTGATAGGCGGAAGAACTGCAAACAGTTTTCAGAAATTTCCGCCGCCGACCCTTTTTAAAATCGGATTTGCATTTGAACCGTGGATGGATAAAAATAACAGGCTTACTACAAGCATACAGTTGAACAGCCCGAACGACAATGCGGAAAATTTCAGTATCGGTGGTGAATATGCATATAAAGATTTTCTGTTTGTAAGGGGCGGA
>PMIW01000156.1 GCA_003158365.1 Ignavibacteriota bacterium
CGCACCATTTACAAAAAATGATAAAAACATTATCATTACTGCTGCCATTATAGGTCCTAAATTAAGCGCGTCGGAGACTGCAAACAAAATCAAGATTATCACCATCCCTATAAAACCGTAAACTATTACAGGAGCCCTGCGGCCTTTATAAACTTTATCAGACATTATTCCGAAAACAAAACCGCCTGCAATCCCTAAAACCGCTATTCCCCACGCAGCAAGCTGAAAAGCTGTATCGGTTCCGTTAACACCGAAAACATCTTTAAAATATACCGGGTACCAGGCGTCAACCACGCTTCTCCTTACAAATCCAATCATCATAGAACCTAAACCAATCATCCACATTACCTTGCTTGCAAAAACTTTTTTCAGAACTTCCCGTAATTTGATTTTTTCGTTCGGGTCAAATGCACCGTCACCTGTATCCAGATTGGAATATCCGGCCTGTGCGGGAGTATCTTTTACGAAATACAATGTCAGGAAAAAAAGTATAGTTACCAGCATCGCAGGTATCCAGAAAGCCCATTTCCAGGAAAGTGTCAAAGCAATAAAAGGAGTTACTGAAAACGAAAGTATTAATCCGAATCTTATAAGAACTCCGAAAATTGCAGCAAACGTCCCTCTCTCACGAATGTGAAACCACTGAGCATTAATTTTTACAATCGACAATGCACCGAACGCCTGAAAATAACCGTTAACTGCCCAGACAATCGCCATTGACCATAAAAGAGACTGTTTTGTAAACCCCCAAATCAAAACTGCATCTTTCGCAACTTCTTTACCATCCATAATTGCAGGTGCAATTACCAGATATCCTGCCGCACCAAAAAGAAAATTCATTATAATAACTCCTACAGAACCGATGAGGAATGATTTCTTACCTCCGATTTTATCCGCTAACGGTCCGTTAATTACTACGGCAAGTCCGTATACAAGCGGCAATAATGTTTCGAAAATTCCAAGGTCGCCCTTTGTCCATCCGAAAATCGACTGAAGTGTGGGAGCATTAGCAGAAAAATTGTACCTTGTCATATAAAACAATGAATACAAAAATCCTATTGTAATCCAGTTTTGTAATCGCCTTGCTTTGAATTCCTTTTCTCTGAATTCCGATGGTATTACATTTTCCATGCTGTTATTTTTTATTTTATATGTACTGCAAGCCATATGCAGTGAGGGTTAGTACTCGTATTCTCCACCCTGTGCTTAGTATTCGACGGAATTAATAAATAATCCCCAGATTTCATTTTATATATTTTTCCATCATAAAATTTTATCTCTGAAAACCCCTGCAGCAAAATCACCCATTCATCCCTTTCGCCTGATAACCATTCTCCCTCTTTCGTTGATTGCCCTGTAGAAATTATTTTTTCGATTATGCAATTATCATTCTTGAATAACTGAATAAATAACTCTTCCTGAAAACCGGAAACTTTCGTATTTTCGAATATACTATTCATCCTTCTTCTCTTTTATAGCATAAATTCCCATCCACTCGGATTTAAATCTCTTGTCAATTATTCTGAAATTGTTTTTCTTCAGTGAGTCCGATATTTGACTTTCCTCATCTGCCAGAACACCTGATATAAAAAGCTTTCCGCCCGGTTTCAATTTACTGTAAATCTCCCCAAGGTTTCTTTCAATTACATTTCGGAGTATATTGGCATAAATAATATCGAAGTTTTTATTCTTTACTTCGAATATATCTTTTTTATATAACTTAATGCTGTCCGTAACCTTATTAATTTTAAAATATTCTTTTGCATTTTCTATCGAATCTTTGTCTATATCTATTGCGATTGCTTTTTTTTGTCCGAGCTTGATTGCCGCTATAGCAAGTACACCGGTTCCGCATCCGTAATCAAGAACGTATTTATCTTGAGTATCGGAAAAATCACACATCAGTTCAAGTACTAACTGCGTTGTCTCGTTATGACCTGTTCCAAATGACATTTTCGGGTCAAGCTCGATTAAAATTCTTTTTTTGTATCTGCTTACATCTTTTTTAAGCCAGGAAGGATATAATATTATTCTGTCTTTAATGAAAACCGGCTTAATTGTTTTCTTCCAGTTTTTATCCCAGTCCTGATTCTGTATAACTTTTAAAACAAATGAATTTTTATCGGCAAGTTTATTCGCAAATATCTGTCTGGTAACATTATCAATTAATTTTTTTTCGTTTTCGGGAAGATATATTATAATTGATTTCTCTGTTTCTAAAATTTTATTTATACCCGAAGAGTATAAGACCTCAAGAAGTTTTTCATAATTTGATTCGCTGAATTTTATTTCTAGCTCGAAATAATATTTATTTGTCATATATTTTCCCTGACGCAGAATCAAAAGTGTTTTTCATTAACATTGCTATTGTCATAGGTCCGACTCCTCCTGGAACCGGCGTTATCATTGAACACTTGTCAAAACAGTCTTCATAATCAACATCACCCACAAGCCTGCTCCCTGATTTTTTACTGGCATCCGGAATCCTGTTTATCCCCACATCGATAATGACACACCCCTCTTTTATCATATCTTTCTTGATATAATACGGTTTCCCAATCGCTGCAATTATAATATCAGCGTTTAATGTATATTCTTTTAAATTTTTTGTAAAACTGTGGCAGACTGTTACAGTGGAATTTATTGACTTCTGCATAAATAAATTTGCAACAGGTTTACCTACTATATTGCTTCGCCCTATCACAACAACGTTTTTACATTTTGTTTCTATGCCGCTCCTTTTTAAAAGTTCCAATACACCATAAGGCGTGCAGGATATAAAACAGCTTACACCTATCAGCAGCCTTCCGATATTTATAGGGTGAAATCCGTCAACATCTTTTTTGTAATTTATGGATTCTATAATCCTTTCTTCGTTGATGTGCTTTGGCAGCGGAAGCTGTACTNNGCAGGCTTTTCCTTTGCTTTTAACATAAGATACAGACGCGGGATTTTCACCCACGAGTATAAATGCCAGTCCGGGTGTAATGTTTCTTTCCTCTTTCAGTTTTACTACTTCCTTTTTTATTTCCTCCTTTATTTGCGAAGCAATTAATTTACCATCAATAATTTTATTCTCATTCATTAAATAAATATTATAATTTGAAATTATCTTTCTACTGCACCGAATTCATCCCTGATGAATGAATCTGCATATCCTGAACTTCTAACCATACTTAACATTTCTCTTGCGGATTCGATATCCTTGTATTCTCCGATTAATATTCTGTAAATGCCTTCAGGTGTGAGTTTCATTACTACATCGGTTTTTAGTCTTTCTCTTGCCTCTTTTGTAAAGTATTCGGCATTATCCTTGCTCACGAAAGCACCTATTTGAACCTGCATAGGACCTTTTCTGAATTTTGGAACAACTTTGTAAACAGTATCTGTCTTTTTGAATATGGCTTTACCATAGGTATCTTCCTCTGAACAGGATTCATCACCGCAGCAGGATGAAAAATATATCGGAAGTANNTAATAATCCGAAAAGAATAAAAACGGTCGGTAATTTTTTAAGCATTTTATTAATCCTTTTATTGAGATTTCAGTAAAAAATTATAAAATCAATATTTAACGTTTTTTATAAAAGCTTTATCAAACCCTTTCGATTTCACTGTATAGAGAAAGTCTTCTGCTTTGCCGGTCTCTGTAAAACTTCCCACAGTCACAATGTAAATGTCACCCGATTTCCTGATATCCGCATCTCGCAAAAGTTTATCCTTTACCGTAGAGGCAAAATTTTCCGCATGCGTTCTTTCTCTGAACGCTCCAACCTGTACAACCAGCAATAATCTCAATTTCTCCGTTTCACGATACTCGCTAATCGTAGTATCCCTGCTTATCGTAACTGTATCTCTGACAACTATTATATCATCTTCATCATATACATCCGATGAGCAGGAGTAAAATAAAACCGAAAATATTGCGGCTGCCGGAAAGATGAAATAAATAAATTTTTTAATCATTTTACTTGTATTGAAATTAACTAAGATTTGTTTCCAGAAATTTAATTTTTTCTTTGAACACTTTTACCTGATTCGAAACTTTACTGAATCCATGACCCTCATCTTCAAGTAATATATATTCAACCTGCTTGCCCTTGCTTCTGAGCTTGTTTACAATCTGTTCCGACTCCTCCTGCACAACCCTCGGGTCGTGCTTGCCCTGAATTACAAGCAACGGACATTTTATATTTTCAACAAAATTTATCGGTGACCTTTCAAATAACATTTGCTTGTCGGTTTCAGGATTTCCTACCAGCCTGTCTGTCCCGTTTTTCCAGTGCTCGGGCACAGATTTTAAAAATGTAAATAAATTAGATGGCCCGAAAATATCAACCGCGCATTTCCATAAATCAGGTGCTTTCGTAATGCAGGTCAGAACCATAAAACCGCCGAAGCTTCCCCCCGCAACTCCTATTTTATTCTTATCAACATATCCTGTTTTTTTCAGATAATCTACACCGTATAAAACATCTTTGAATTCACCACCGCCCCAGTCCTTATAAATCAGTTTCTGAAACTCTTTTCCGTATCCGAGGCTTCCCCTGAAATTCGGTGCCAGTACAATGAACCCGGCGTTCGCCATTACCTGTATATATTTATCAAAATTGTGCATCTCCTGCCACTCAGGTCCACCGTGAGGCCATAGAATTGCGGGATTCCTTCCGTCCTTTTTCAGTCCTTTTGGAATATATAAAAGAGCGTGAATCTTCAATCCGTCAAATGAATTATAAAATACATCTGCGGCTTTGGTGAAAGATTCTTTTGTTACTCCGCCTACAACTGAAAATGTTTTCTGAATAATTTTTCTAGTATTTAAATCATAAATGAAAATATCCGGGGGATTTAACGGACTGTCACAAATGTAATATATTTTTTTTCCGTCTTTTGAGAAATAAAACGAAGTATAATTACCCTTGGGTAATCTTAATTTCTTAACCTTTCCTGTTCCGAGGTTTTTAAGCTTTAAATTATTACTTCCGTTTTCGTTGACGGTGTATATTAACCTGTCAAAATTTTTTGAAAACTCAAAGTTCGTTATATCCCAGTTTTCAGTTATAAACCATTCAGATTTTCTGGTTTTTATGTCATAGAACTTTATTCCCTTGAAATTTCTTCCTTCATCCGAGAGATAATAAAAACCCGTGCTCTTTTTATTAAACTTCGTATACGCATTAAATACATCTTTATCAGGGTCGTGCTTTGTTACATTTTCGAATTTCCCCGTGTTCCTGTCTAAAAGTAAAATATCAAGACTTATATTTCCGTAATGCTGTATAAAAGTAATATATCTTTCGTCATCACTCCATGCCTCGGCTTCAACCGGATATTTATCTTCAAAAGACTTCACAAGTTCGCTTTTACCTTTCGATAAATCCCTGATGTAAATATCGAAATTGTATTTTAATCTCTTGTTAGTGGAAAATAGTATCTTATTTCCTTTTTTATTGAATGAATGATAATAACACTGTGAACCCGAGAACTCCTCCGTTAAATTTTCAGTATCACCTTCAGATAATTTTAACCTAAATATACGAAAATTCTCATCACCGTTTGAATCACTTATAAATATTAATTCTTTCTTAAAAGGATTATGTATGACAGATTTAATTGAATCTTTCCACACGGAAACCTGCTCGGGACAACCTGAACCCGATGCAATTTTCCAAATCTGAGGCAGTCCCGTCGTATTTGTAGTATAATAAATATACTTATTATCGGGTGATATTGTAAAACCGCTTAAAGACCTGATAGAGAAAAACTTCTCTACCGGTATTTTTTTAATTTTAGGGATAATTTTGCTCATAGCTTTTTATTTAAACTATGACTTTAAATTCATAATCTAAAATAACATTATTATTGCACATAATCAAAAGACAATTCTATATTTAAAATAATGTTTTTTTTCAATATTTATTAGTCCATTACTCCGTCTTTAACAATCATTTTACAACATCTTTATATTGCAGAAATATTTTATTATATTTAAGTCTAATAAGATTAAGTTTTTAATTTTAAAAGATTTACTTAAAATATATTATGAAAAAATTATCAAAAATATTGAAAAGCTTTAAAATCGAGATTGACGAATCCGAAATTAATGAAAAAATAAGTTCTATTATTTCAAAATCACTCACAAAGGAAGAAAAAACCGGGTTTATTAAACTTGCAGTATCAATCATAGATTTAACTACACTCGAAGGAAGTGATACAGGGCAAAAAGTAATCGACATGTCCAAAAAGGCAATTAAACCCTTCCATGAACTTGGTTTTCCCCATTGCGCTGCAGTATGCGTTTATCCGAATCTGATTAAGTATGCAAAGAAAACAGTAAAAGGAAGCAAGGTCAAAGTTGCATCTGTCGCAACCGGATTTCCATCCGGACAGTTTCCGCTGAAACTTAAACTCGCTGATGTAAAATTCTGCATCGAAGAAGGTGCAAATGAAATCGATATGGTCATATCACGCGGAGAATTTCTCTCGGGCAATTTCGATTATGTCTTCTACGAAATTAAAAAAGTAAAAAAAGTCTGCCTCAATACAAAAAAGAAAAAACCGGCTCACTTAAAAGTAATCCTCGAAACAGGCGAACTCGGCTCTCTTGAAAACGTCTGGAAAGCAAGCATACTCTCAATGTCGGCTGGTGCGGATTTCATAAAAACTTCAACAGGGAAAATTTCTGTTTCGGCTACATTGCCCGTTGTTTATGTTATGTGCGAAGCAATAAAAGATTTCTACGAAAAAACAGGTTTGAAAATCGGAATTAAAGCCGCCGGCGGAATAAGAACCGCAAAAGATGCAATAGAATATATATTGCTTGTAAAAGAAATCCTCGGCGAAGAATGGCTCTCGCCGAAATTATTCAGAATCGGCGCATCGTCACTGCTGAATGATTTGCTGAAGGTTTACAAAGAGATAAATTCGAATAACTAAAATCAAAATCGCTCTCATTCTCAAACTATATATCTACATTCTCGTTCCCAAACTGAGTTTGGGAACGCAATTGCNNGCCGAACTATACCTCCAATCCTCCGCTTTCAATACAAGTCCTCTTTTCACCGGATTTAAATGTATATAATTTATCTTTTGATAAAGCATATCCTGCGTATTTATTCCCTGCGGATGATAACCTTCTTGCCATACCTGATATTCGCTCTTAACTTTATTTTTCTGTTTATAAAAATGAAGTTGATTTAAAATCCATTCCTTATTATCAGCTCTAAGATTTTCTAAAATTATTTTTGCTGTATGTCTCTTAAAAGATTGAACTGTATTTACAAGATTTTCACCGTTCACTATTAAATGAATATGGTTATCTAATATCACATATGCATAAACTTTTAATCCTTTTTCTTTTCTGCAATAATTTAATGAATCAGTTATGATATTGAAATATTTTTCACTCGTAAAGATTGGTATCCATTCTATAATGGTAGAGGTAATAAAATAAAGACTGGTTTCATCAATTATTTTATATCTTGAGCGCATTTATTTTTAACAAACTTAGTTTGTAAAGCAAGTGCGTTCCAAAACTCAGTTTTGGAACGAGATGTTTACTTATTATTTCAGCAATATCATTTTCTTCGTGTCCGTAAATCCATCCGTAACAAGCCTGTAAAAGTACACCCCGCTTGGATATTGCGAAGCATCCCAGCTTACTTCATACATACCTGAAGATTGTTTTTCATTTACCAAAGTTTCAACTTCCTTCCCCAATATATCAAATATTTTAATCGAAACGAAACTGTTGTTTTTTATCTGGTATTTAATATTTGTTTTTGGGTTAAAGGGATTGGGATAGTTTTGCTCTAGTGAATATTTAAATGGTAATTCTTCTGAAATATTTATTAATCCTGTAAAATCTGATAATGGTCTTTTCCAAACTGAAACACCGCCCCCAAATAAATAATTACCATTAATCAACAAAGTGTGTATCGGAATTGACCAAGGAAATCCTTCATTTTTTATAACCCAATTCACACCATTATTTTTCGATAAATATACTCCACTTGCGGTTCCTGCAAATATATTATTACCAGAAATTGCTACAGTGTAAACCTCCTCAATATTTAAATTAGTTTGAATCCAATTTAAACCATTATTTGTCGATAGATAAACGCCACCGAATGTAGTCCCTGCATAGATATTGTTCCCATTCACAGTGAGTGAAAGAATGGATTCATTATTTAATGAAGATTGAGTCCAATTTACACCATTATTACTAGAAATATATATGCCATTATACAAAGATCCTGTAAAAAGATAATTGTTGCACTTTGCTAATGAAAGTATCATTGTTACTCCGGGTATATAAGTTCTGAACCAAGTTACACCATTATCATTGGAGGAATAAAATCGATAAGTGCCCGCATATATGACATTATTACTTATGTATATTACATTTACTTCTTCACTATCCAAACTAGTCAGTGTCCAATTATTTCCATTGTTTGTAGAAACATACATACCTGTTGTTAAAAACACTTCTTTTCTTACTCCAGCAAAAACATAATTTCCATTAGTAGCAAGTGCCGTTATATCATAATTATTAAAACCAGCTTGTGTCCAATTACCACCCATATTTGTTGAAAGAAAAATACCATTAGAAGTATTATAAGTCCCTGCATAAATATTATTGCCGGATGACGAAAGGAAATATACGTTTTGATTTGTCCCCATCCCGTTCGACATCTGCACCCACTGGCTTTCACAATGATTAATGAATAATACGAGATATAAAACCAAAAGAAATAGTAACTTTTTCATAGTAAATTTCCTTTATGTTCTGATATATAAATCTAAATAATAATTTTGTCAATTAAAAGAGAAAGATAAATATGGAAAATCAGTGTATCTGTGGCAAATATAATTTTACATCTTCTCCAGAAACCTGAATGTAAAATAAGTTTGATTGAATATTTTTTCGTAGTCTTCATACACGCTGGCGGGGAAGACTCCGAACATTGAATAAAAAACGCGCCTGTAAATAAATTGGTACTGGAAGCTTATAAATTTGGTAAGATAACCGTCCTTGTAATCTGAATATTGTATGAAATAAAAATACGCGGGCACACCGTCAATTTGACCCTTCCCTGAGCGCAAAACTAAATACTTTTGATATTGAAACGACATTTGATTCTCGATAATTTTTTTCAGGGAATCAATTTGTATATAACTTATATTAAAAGAATCGGAAAGATTATAATATATTGTGGCATTGATGCTTAATTCAATATTATCATTCTCACTTGCTTCGACCACATATTTTTTGTCCTTTGTGCTTACTTCCCATCCTTTCGGAAATGTTATCCTGAAATTGTATTGCTTGCTGGAAAAACTTTCCTGTGCATTTAAAGTGTACGCAAGAAACAATGTTAAGATTAATATTAAATATTTCATAAAGATTTTTCTAACTTATCATTCACGAATAGATTTATTACTAATGCTAAAATACAAATTAATGCTCCAAAAATGAATGTGTATTTGAATCCGCTAAGTATATTTACAATCGGCACTCCTGCCTGAACAGGGTTTTTCTGAGGTACAAATGATGTAAATATCGCTGCAAAAGAGGTTACTCCGAATGCGGAGCCAAGNNCCGAATTCGCATCGAGAAATGAGAAAGTGATATATGATACGATTGTAAGTAAAATACCAGTTGAACAGATTATTTTTATGCTCTTTTTATCCGATAGCGTGCCCGATAAATATCCTGAAAGCATCTGGAGCAGAGAAGGTATAGCCATCAGCAAGCCGATTTCTTTTTTCGGTAAATTTCTTATCCACTGCAAATAAAACGGAAATAAATAAATCATACCGTTCGTGATTATGTAAATCAAAGCAAAAGTGATAATCGGAAAAGATATCTGCCGGTTTTTTAAAGTAGAAAACTTCAGAATTGGAGAAATAGAATTATCAGTTTTATTTATTTTCTTCTCATATAGGATAAACAAAATAAAAAATATTATTGAAATAATAATGCACGATAAAATTATCGCAGAACCCCAACCGTATTCCTGACCCGCATTGATTACAAATAAAAATGTTAAGAGTGCGATAAAAATGTATATTGAACCCTTCAAATCATACTTTGCATCCTGATTAAATAGCTGTGCTTTTGGTATAAATTTCAGTCCGATTAACACCGCTAGAATCCCGATTGGAATGTTAATCATGAAAATCGAATTCCAGCCGATTGATTCAATCAGGTATCCGCTGAGTCCCCTGCCGATTATTCCGCCGAGTGCCGTGAATGCATAATTTATTCCGAATACTTTACCGCGGATTTCAATTGGTAGATATGCCACAATTAAAGCAGGAGTTAAAGCAAATAAAACCGCTCCGCCAAGTGCTTGAATAACCCTGAACACTACAAGCGAATTAAAATCGAATGCAAGTGCAGAGAGCAGAGAGCCAAGTGTAAAAACTGATATTCCTGTTAAATATATTTTTCTGAATCCTTTCAGGTCGCCAAGCTTACCGAATCCGAGGAGGAAGCAGGTAAGGATTAAGAAATAAATCCAAACTACTCTTGAAACCACACCTGCATTTACACCGAAATGCTCTGCAATAGTAGGAAGAGATACACTTACTATATTAATATCCAGTCCAAGCAGTAAATGAACAAGTGATAAACTGAGGATGAACCAAAATCGGCGTGACTTATCGGTAATTATATAATCATTCATAATTTTCTGTAACAAATATAAGCTAAATTTATAACCGTTTCAAGTTATCAAACAGGAAGAATTTGATAGTTTTTGACTTAAATCAAATGAAATTATTTTTGAATTTATTAAGTTATTGTGTTGTTCTAATTTACATATAAATCAAATCGAAAGGATAAGTTATTTAATGTTAAAGTACGTTTTTTTTACTCTTTTTTTAATCGTAAACGTTTCTTTTTCACAAACCGCTTCATTAAAAGGTAAGGTATTTGATAAGAACACAGGTTTTACAATCTCAGATGTAAATGTTAACATTCTGAATACGAATTTTACAACGAAATCAAACAAATTCGGCGAATTTTTATTTGAAAATTTAGCTTCAGGGGATTACAAGGTTGAGTTTATCCACCCCGGATATAAAACCCTGATTGCTGATATCAGCATTTCTTCTAAATCGACCTCTGCACTAGATGCGAGGTTAATTGTAAATGAAATCGAGACAGGCGAAATTACTGTAACAAGTACAAGATACACTAATATGTTAAAAGATATTCCGCTGCCCATGGATGTTGTGGACGAGCACCAGATTATGAGAAGTTCTGCAAATACTGTTTCGGACTTGCTTGATTCAAGACCGGGATTATCACTTACACGCGACGGCATATGGGCTACCGATATTACTATCAGAGGATTAAGCAGGAGCAATATTGTTACTTTAATAGACGGGAACAGAATTGAAACCGCAACGGATATTTCCGCGAGATTATCTATGATAGATTTAAACGANNATGAAATATTTTAAAGGTTCTTTGTTGAGCGGATTGAACACAGTGAATTCAAGTGCAACAGGAAGATTATTTTTAAATGCAGGCTCGCAGTATTGGTATGCTAAAA
This sequence comes from Ignavibacteriota bacterium, assembly GCA_003158365.1. Lineage (GTDB taxonomy): Bacteria > Bacteroidota > Ignavibacteria > Tepidaquicellales > Tepidaquicellaceae > FEN-1279. Next base: position 11,564 of record PMIW01000156.1, read on the forward strand.
TCAGCGGCACCATGAGAAATGCAAAAAATACACAGACTCCGAAGGGAGAATTACTTAACAGCCAGTTTTCGGATAACAATATATCGGGAAGTTTAGGATTCAGGCCTGCAAAGAAGCATACATTTAAATTTGATTACCAGAGATATGATGCAAGGGATGTGGGAATCCCGGGTTCATCGCTTTTTCCGACAAATGCAGTTGTAACATATCCTGAAGAAAAAAGAGAAATGTACAGTGCGGAATATAAGTTCAG